>CALAMQ010000074.1 GCA_937925815.1 uncultured Granulosicoccaceae bacterium
CTCACACCGCTGCGCCCGGTCCGGCCGACCGGTGGTTCGATGGGCATATCGGGGTCAGGGTTGGGTTTTGTGAGATAGAACTCCATTTCCGGTGCCACCACGGGCATCCAATTTCGCTCAGCGTATTTAGCAAGCACACGCTTTAGGACGTTGCGTGGCGCAAGCGGATGCACCTCGCCGTCGATGGTCTGAATGTCGTGGATAACTTGCAGCGTGACATCACCAGTCCAGGGAACAGCGGTGGCGGCCTGATAGTCCGGCACCAGCACCATGTCCGCCTCGGTCCAGTAGTCATCGCGTTCAAAGTGCGCATACTCGCCCGTGATCGTCTGAAAAAACAGCGAGATCGGCAGGTACATTTTGTCTTGGCGGAAGAACTTGTTGGCGGGCATCGCCTTGCCTCGCGCGATGCCTGCGAGATCTGGAATGATGCACTCGACCTCGTCGAGCACGCGCCCATCTAGCCAGTCGCGAAACGCATCTGGCAGTTGGTCAATGACCGGGCTAGTGGTAGTAGGCATGGTGTCTTCCGTAAAAAATCATGAGAGTCACAAGCGACCAACTGGTCGGGTTTCAGCGCCGTTGGCGAGCGCCAACTGCAGCAGCCATTCGGTCGCAATACTCGCCGCCGCTATGGCTGTAATTTCGGCGTGGTCGTAGGGCGGTGACACTTCAACCAAATCCATCCCGATCAGATTCAACCCGCTCAGACCGCGCATCAACTCCAGCGCCTGCCAGCTGGCAAGTCCACCGGAAACCGGTGTGCCAGTACCCGGCGCGAAAGCCGGATCAAGCGAATCTATGTCATAGGAAATGTAAAGTGGTGCATCGCCCGCGCGGTCTCGAATCACGTCAATCGCAGCATCAATGCCGTTTCGGTGAACCCAAGGGCTCGACAGAATTTCAAAACCGTGGTCTGAGTCATTTTGTGTGCGCAATCCCAACTGGGTGCTGCGCGACACGTCGACAATGCCTTCGCGGGCAGCCCGTAAGAACATATTGCCGTGATTGATCTCGCCCTCTTCCTCAGGCCAGGTGTCGCAGTGGGCGTCCACTTGCAACAGTGCAACCGGTCCGTGCCGTTCAGCGTGCGCTTTTAGCAGCGGGTAGCTGACAAAGTGATCACCACCGAAGGTCAACATCTTCGCACCGCTGTCGAGCAACAGCCGGGCATGGTCTGCGATGGCATCGGTCACAGTGGTGGGTTCGTGCGGGTTCACGAAACAGTCACCCCAATCGACAATCGAGAGCGCCTCTTCGAGCACAACGCCCGACGGGAAACTCGCAAGCTCGGCCAATTGCACAGACGCCGCACGGATAGCGCGCGGGCCCAGACGGCAACCGGGCCGATACGTGGTGGCGCAGTCAAACGGCACGCCGCTGACCACAACGTCCACACCTTCAAGATCACGGGTGTAGCGGCGGCGCAGGAAACTCAGCGCGCCACCATAGGTCATTTCGCGGCCTTTGACGCGGTTGCCGCGCGCCAAAAAGGCTTGATCACCTGTTTCAATCTCGTCACTCACTGCACTGAACTCCCGCTTGCGCCAGCGCGCCGGTTCATGATCCAAAGACTGGCGAGAACACCGGCTGCGACCACCGCGATCATCAGTGTTGCAAGCGCGTTGACGTCTGGGCTCACCCCGAGACGGACTTTGGAGAAAATCACCATTGGCAACGTGCTCGCGCCCGGGCCAGATACAAAACTTGCAATCACGAGATCATCGAGCGAAAGCGTAAACGCGAGCAACCAACCCGACACCAGCGCTGGCGCGATATTGGGTAGAGTGATATCAAAAAACACCCGCACCGGGGTTGCGCCGAGGTCGAGTGCGGCTTCCTCAGTCGAGCGGTCCATACCCACCAAGCGAGACTGCACCACCACCGCGACATAGGCTAGGCAAAAAGTGGTGTGGGCGATGATGATCGTGGTCAGACCCCGTCCCGCCGGCCAACCTAATGTGAGTTCCATCGACACAAACAACAACAGCAGTGACAAGCCTGTAATCACTTCAGGCATCACCAGCGGCGCTGTGGTCATGCCGTTGAACAGTGTGCGGCCCGCAAACCGGCCAAAGCGCGCGAGCACTAAGGCCGCGAGCGTGCCGAGCACCAATGCCAAACTGGCACTGATAAACGCAATTTTCAAACTGATCCACGCCGCTTGCAAAATCTGTGGGTCGCGGAAGAGTTCGGCGTACCACTTGGTTGAAAAGCGGCTCCACACGGTCACCAGACGCGACTCGTTGAAGCTGTAAATCACGAGCGACACGATTGGCAAATAGAGAAAGGCAAAGCCAAGTGATGCTGCAATCGGCACAAAGTAGCGGCCGTTCACGCCAGCTCTTCCGAAGAATTTTGGGCGTTGCGCAACAACATGATCGGCAACACCAACACCACCAACATCACCATCGCAACGGCAGAGGCCACAGGCCAGTCACGGTTGTTGAAAAATTCGGTCCACAACACTTTGCCAATCATCAACGTGTCCGCACCCCCGAGCAGCGCTGGGATCACAAATTCCCCGACAGCGGGAATGAACACCAGCAAGCAACCGGCGAGCATGCCCGGCACGGACAGCGGCAAGGTCACCGTCAGGAAGGTTTGCCAGGGTTGCGCGCCGAGGTCTTCTGCCGCTTCAAACAACGCGCCATCGAGCTTCACGAGATTGGCGTAGAGAGGCAACACTAAGAACGGCAGGTAGGTGTAGACAATACCAAGGATAACCGCGAAATCGGTTTGCAAGAGTGTCAACGGCTGATCAATCAGCCCGGCGCCAATCAACATGTTGTTGATCACACCGTTGGGTTTAAGCAGTCCAATCCACGCGTACACACGCAACAGAAAGCTTGTCCAAAACGGCAATATCACCAGCGTCAACAGCACATTGCGTCGCTCCGGTCGCGCGCGCGCAATGCACCACGCCATGGGGTAACCAATCAATAGGCACATCAGCGCCGAGACACTGGCGATGCGAAGCGACTCAAGGAACGCGTTGATATAGAGCGCGTCTTCGATCAGGTAGCGGTAGTTGCCCAGATTGAGCGTGATGGTGAGATAGTCCTCATCCCACTCCCAGAGCGGCAGGTACGGCGGCCGCGCGATAGCGGCTTCTGACAGCGACAGTTTTGCCACAACCAGAAACGGCAGCAGAAAAAACACCAACAGCCAGATGCCAGGCACTGCGGCAACCCAAGCCCGCCCCCGCGCGACCACGCCCTGCGTCATGACGGCAACACCACACCGGCGGTATCGCTCCAGCTTAAGAACACCGTCTCGTCCCAGCTCACCGGGTGCGCGTCGTCGCGGTCGAGGTTGGCCTGTGTCACCTGGACCTGTGCCCCACTTGGCAAGCGCACGCGCAACATGGACGAGCCACCCATGTAGGCAATCTCTTCGACCACGCCTTGCAGAACGTTGTGAGACTGCGCGGGTTTCTCAGTACTGACCCGCAACTTCTCCGGTCGCAGCGCCAGCCACATGCGCTGACCGAGAGTGCAACTCACACCGTGTCCGACGTAGAGTGACGTGCCAAGCCCGGCACAGTCGAGACGCATGTGCGATTCACCGTCTTCGCTGACAACCCCTTCAAACAAGTTAACCGAACCAATAAAGTCCGCAACAAAACGGGAGTTGGGGTACTCGTAGACTTCGCGTGGGGTTGCCACTTGCACGATTTCGCCATCGCGCATCACACCGATGCGGGTCGCAAGCGTCATCGCCTCTTCTTGATCGTGCGTGACCACGACAAAGGTGACCCCAGTCTCCTCTTGAATGTTCATCAGCTCAAACTGCGTTTCTTCACGCAGCTTTTTGTCGAGCGCGCCAAGTGGCTCGTCGAGCAACAACAGCTTTGGGCCCTTGGCCAGCGCGCGCGCTAATGCAACACGTTGACGCTGTCCGCCGGACAACTGACTTGGCTTGCGTTTGGCAAAGTCAGCCAACTGCACCATTGCCAGCAGGTGATCGACGCGCTTGGCGATGTCAGCTCGCGGCAAACGATCGCGCCTGAGCCCGTAGGCGATGTTGTCCGCCACCGTCATGTGCGGAAACAGCGCATAGGACTGGAACATCATGTTGACTGGACGCCGGTACGGCGGCACCCCGGCCATGTCCTGACCGTCAATTTCTATGCTGCCCGCGTTGGCGGATTCAAATCCGGCGAGCATGCGCAGCAACGTGGATTTGCCCGAACCGCTGCCGCCGAGCAAACAGAACAACTCACCCCGGTAGATGTCGAGCGACACTTTGTCCACCGCAGCCACAGAGCCGAAGTGCTTGCTCAGTCCTTTGATTCGCAGAAATGGCTGCGCGTTCGGGTCGCGCCAGGGCTGATCGTCTGACTCCGTCACGGGACACTCCTGGGGAGAGAATTACAGCCGAACCGAGTGAGGCCGGCTGTAGGTCGCGACGCGCGCGAGCCGCGCGCCGCGTGCAGGCGCCTTACTGGCCTGTTTTCACCTTGGTCCACAGGCGCGTCACGTTGCGGTCCTGCCGGGCGTTGTAGACCTGAGAGGCCCAGAGGTTAGCCTTGGCCGCATCGGTTGGGAAAATCCCGGGATCAGAGGTGATTTCCTCATCGACCAGCGGCATCGACGCAGCGTTGCCGTTGGCATACCAGACGTAGTTGGTGATATCGGCGGTGATCTGCGCGTCCATCACGAAGTCGATGAATTTGTGCGCAGCGTCTGGGTTGGGCGCGTCGACCGGAATCGCCATGGTGTCAAACCACTGCAGTGCGCCTTCTTTAGGGATCACGTAACTCACCGCGACACCGTTTTCCGCTTCGTCCGCGCGATCACGCGCCTGAAAGACATCGCCTGACCAACCGACCGACACACAGACATCGCCGTTGGCAAGGTCCGAGATGTACTGCGAGGAGTGGTAATAACGCACGTGCGGGCGCACTGACATCAAGAGCTCAGCACCGGCTTCAAAATCTTTCTTGTCGGTTGAACGCGGGTCGAGGCCGAGGTAGTTCATCGCCGCTGGCAACAACTCAGTTGGCGCGTCGAGCATGCTGACGCCGCAATCGGCGAGCTTGGCAACCACGTCCGGGTCAAACACCAGCGCCCAGCTGTCAGTTGGCGCGTCGTCACCGAGGCGCTCATTGATCATGTCAACGTTGTAGCCGATGCCAGTGGTGCCCCACATGTAAATCACGGCGTGCTCATTGCCGGCGTCATAGCCCGCAAGGCCTTCCATCAGCGCCGCATCCATGTTTGCAAGGTTGGGCAGCTTGCTCTTGTCGAGCGGCTGGTAGGCGCCGGCAGAGATTTGGCGCTGCAGGAAATCAGAAGTCGGCACCACGATGTCGTATCCCGAGTTGCCCGCGAGCATTTTCGCTTCGAGCACTTCGTTGGAGTCATAGACGTCGTAGTTGACCTCAATACCGGTGGCCGCTGTGAACTTCTCAATCGTGTCCTCGGCGATGTAATCCGACCAGTTGTACACGTTGAGGGTTTCCGCCGACGCGATCGGTGCAACACAGGACGCCGCGATCAAAGCGGCGAGAGGCAGTTGTTTCATGAATTCACTCCAAAGAAGGGTATTCGGCACCGGGTGGAATCTGTTCCGGCATTTGTGATCACATTATCCTGAAGCCTATCACATTAAATTTTGTGTGTAGACTGCGGGCCATGCCGAAATGTATCGCACCGTGACCGCCCGCGCACCCGCAACCGAAGAGACTGCTCAGCAGCAGGCCTACGCCAGTCTGCGCCAGCGCATTCTCATCGGCGATCTCGCGCCCGGACAACGGCTCACGCTGCGCGGTTTGGCGGCGGAATTAAGCCTCTCGCCCACCCCCGTGCGCGAGGCGCTCAGACGCTTGGCGGCCGAGGGCGCGTTGACCGTTGGCCGCAATCGCCGCGTCACTGTGCCCCTGCCCACATCGGCGCAGCTGATCGAGTTAGTGCAATTGCGTTGCGTGCTCGAAACCCACCTCGCGGCGCGCGCACTGCCGCATGTG
Source organism: uncultured Granulosicoccaceae bacterium (assembly GCA_937925815.1). Lineage (GTDB taxonomy): Bacteria > Pseudomonadota > Gammaproteobacteria > CALCKW01 > CALCKW01 > CALCKW01. The sequence continues at coordinate 5,972 of CALAMQ010000074.1, forward strand.
ACGGATCGCCTGATAGACAATTTGAGAGAAGTGGACGCCGACATAGACGCGGCGCTAGCGGCCCAGGACTACGCGCGCGCTGTGCTGCTCAATCAGCGCTTTCACACGTTGCTTTACACTGCCAATCCCGAGGGTACCGGCATGTCTTTGGTTGAAAGTTTGTGGCTACAACTCGGGCCGTGTATGCGGATCGCAGCGGGCCAAGCTGACGAGCTCTACCCCGAGGACCACCACAAAACCCTGCTCGACACCTTGCGTGCGCGCGATCCAATCGCTGTGACGCGCGTATTGCGACAAGACATCGAGGCAGGCTTTGGCGACCTGACCGCGCGTGCGCTGCAAGCGGTGCTGGGCTAGGTCGCGTCGGCGCCGTCAGACAAGGCGGTCAGGATGTCAGCCTCGAGTGCATCCACCAGAGATGTGATCTGCGGATGCGCCATATCGAGCGCAACCCAGCCATCGGTGCTGAGCAACTCAAGGCCAGACACTGTCGCACGCGTGAGCGTGTATTCGCCGACCACCTTAAAGGTGCCCTGATCCGTTTCCAGTCGCTCCAATTTGTACGGGGTCATGCCTGAATCTCCGCGAGTATCTCGTCGGTGTGCTCACCGAGGTTGGGCGAGCGCCGACTGAGATCGAGTGCAGCTTCAGAAAAGGTTAGCGGGCTGCGCACGCCTGGCACGCCTTGCGGTTCGATCCGCATCCCGCGCGCCTGGATTTGGGGGTCGACAAAAACGTCTGCGAGGGTGTTGATCGGCGCACCGGGCACCACCGCGTTCTCCATCGCAGCCAAGAGATCAGACTTGTTCCAGCGGGACACCGCCTCGGCGAGCAACGGCACCAGCGCATCGCGGTTCTCGACCCGCGCTGGATTGGTGGCATAGGCCGGGTGCGAGCTTAATTCCGGGCACCCGAGCAACGCACAAAATCGCTCGAACTGGCCATCGTTGCCAACTGCCGCAATGATGTGTCCGTCCGCGCAGGCAAACACCTGATAGGGCACGATATTCGGGTGCGCGTTGCCAAGGCGACTCGGGGTGACACCACCGATTAACTGATTTGACGCTTGGTTCGCCATCACCCCAACGATGCTGTCGTAAAGCGAGAGGTCAATTTGCTGACCGCGACCGGTGCGCGCGCGCTCGGCGAGTGCAGCCTGGATACCGATCACACCATAGAGTGCAGTGAAGATGTCGCTAAAGGCCACACCCATTTTCTGCGGCAGTCCATCGGGTTCACCGGTCACCGACATGATGCCGCCCATGCCCTGCACCAAGAAGTCGTATCCCGCGCGGTGCGCGTAGGGACCACTCTGGCCAAAACCCGTGACCGAGCAATAGATCAAGGACGGGTGTCGTGCGTGCACTGAGTCAAAGTCCAGCCCGTGTTTTGCAAGGCTGCCCACTTTGAAATTCTCGATCAGCACGTCGCTGTTCGCGATCAGGCGCTCGAGTGCTTCGCGGCCAGACTCGGTTTTGAAATCGAGCACAATCGAACGCTTGCCACGGTTGCAGCAGTGGAAATACGCCGCCGTATTCTCGCCTTCCACCTCGATAAACGGCGGCCCCCACTTGCGTGTGTCATCGCCGGCCGGACTCTCAACCTTGATCACGTCCGCGCCGAGATCGGCCAGCGTTTGACCGATCCAGGGACCGGCGAGAATGCGCGCCATCTCAATGACACGCAGACCCGCGAGTGGGGCCGCACCGTCAGCCATCAGAAGAAAGCCTGCAAGCCTGTTTGCGCACGGCCCAGAATCAACGCGTGCACATCGTGGGTGCCCTCGTAGGTGTTCACTGTCTCGAGGTTCATCATGTGGCGAATCACTTGGAATTCTTCACTGATACCGTTACCCCCGTGCATGTCGCGAGCCACTCTTGCAATATCGAGAGCCTTGCCGCAGTTGTTGCGCTTGATCAGTGAAATCATCTCGGGTGCCGCCTCGGCGCAGTCCATCAAGCGACCCACCTGCAACGCCGCTTGCAGCCCGAGCGTGATCTCGGTTTGCATGTCGGCGAGCTTCTTTTGAAACAATTGCGTATTGGCGAGCGGTCGACCAAATTGTTTGCGGTCCAGACCGTACTGCCGCGCAGCGTGCCAGCAGGTTTCAGCCGATCCCATGACGCCCCACGCGATGCCGTAGCGTGCACGGTTCAAACAACCAAAAGGCCCTTTGAGACCGGAGACGTTTGGCAACAGCGCCTCCTCTGGCACTTCGACTTTGTCGAGCACAATCTCACCGGTGACCGACGCGCGCAAACTGAGCTTGCCGCCGATCTTGGGCGCGCTGAGCCCGGCCATGCCTTTGTCGAGCACAAAGCCGCGGATCTTGCCGCCGTGCTCATCGGACTTGGCCCAGACAACAAAGACATCGGCAATCGGGCTGTTGCTGATCCACATCTTGCTGCCGGTCAGGCGGTAGCCGCCGTCGATGCGCTCAGCCCGCGTTTTCATGCTGCCCGGATCAGACCCGGCGTCCGGCTCGGTCAGCCCAAAGCACCCGATCCACTCGCCGCTTGCGAGCTTGGGCAGGTATTTCTCGCGCTGCGCTTCGCTGCCGTAGGCGTAGATTGGGTACATCACGAGCGAGCTCTGCACCGACATCATGGAGCGATAACCGGAGTCCACGCGCTCGATCTCGCGTGCAACCACGCCGTAGGCGACGTAGCCTGCGCCGATGCCGCCGTATTTCTCGGGGATGGTGGAACCGAGCAGACCGACCTCACCCATCTCGCGAAACACTTCTGGGTCAACGCGCTCTTCACGGTAGGCGTCGATCACCCGCGTCTGCAACTTCTCTTGCGCGTAGGCGTGGGCGCTGTCACGGATCATGCGCTCTTCTTCGGTGAGCTGATCGTCTAGTCGAAGCGGGTCTTCCCAGTTAAACGATGATAAATCCGGGGCGTCTTTGGGCTTGATCTCAGGGCGATCCACGGGCCAATCCTTTCTCAGTCTGAAAGGTCACATGATAAGCCAACAATCTGCCACATGAACGGATAAAATGGCACGCCTTCATGCCAAATTGGAATGATTGATGTCCCTGCCGCGCCGTTACCTGCCGCCACTTCATCACTTGGCAGCCTTTGAAGCGGCGGCAAGACTGAGCAGTTTCAGCGCAGCAGCCCGCGAGCTCGACCTCACGCAGAGCGCTGTCAGCAAACAAGTGGCAGCCCTGGAATCACGCCTCGACACCGTATTGTTCACCCGAGACCGCCAGCGTGTGAGCCTGACTGCAGCCGGCGAAAACTACGCCGACGAGGTGCGATCCGCGCTGCACCGGCTCGCGAGCGCCACGTTACAACTGCGCGCCAACCCCACAGGCGGCGCACTGCGACTGGCGGTACTGCCCACCTTCGCCACGCGCTGGCTGGCACCGCGGCTCACAGATTTTGTGCGCCAACACCCAGGCGTCACACTCAATCTTGTCACCCGCATCCACCCCTTTGATTTTCGCGTGGAACCCTTCGACGCTGCAATCACCGTTGGCGATTCAAATTGGCCAGACACCGCGCATCAAACGTTGATGCAAGAGACCTTGATCCCGGCGTGCGCGCCCGCGCTGAAGGCGCAGCACCGCTTTGCTGCTCCAGCCGATGTGCTGCGTGCCCCGCTGCTGAACCTCGCCTCGCGCAGTGGCGTGTGGACGCGCTGGCTCAAGCACCACGGCGTCGACTCATCAGCCGACGCGCCGCTGGTGTTCGACCAATTCGCAACCGCCGCGCAAGCGGCGATCTCAGGTCTGGGCACCGCCTTGTTGCCTGATTTTTTGATCGAGCATGAGCTCGAAACCGGATTATTGGTGCCGGCCTTGCCGCTGCCGATCACAAGTGACTCGGGTTACCATCTGGTGTGGCCAAAGACGCGTGGAGACTACCCGCCGCTGGCGGCCTTTCGCTCTTGGTTGACACCACAAACCGCGCAAGTGCCCAGCTAAACATGACAGACACAACCGCTATACCCGCTCAGACCTTGCAGGCTATTCGCGACGCAGCCGGCGGTGATTCATTGCGAGAAACCGCAAGCCACGAATTGCGCGAACCACGAAACCTCTTTCAAGGCCACAGCCGGTGGCTCTGTTTGCCACGCGACACCGAAGCGGTGTCGCGCGTGGTGCGCGTGTGCGCCGAGCACCGTTTGCCCATCGTGCCGCACGGCGGCGGCACGGGGTTGGTTGGCGGCCAAACTGACACCACCGAGCGACCGTCTCTGCTGTTGAGCACGGCGCGAATGCGCGCGCTGCGCGACCTCAGCCCCGCCGACAGCATGATGGTCTGCGAAGCCGGCATGACACTGAGCGACGCACAGTCACACGCCGCAGAGCACAACTTACTCTACCCCTTGTCGCTTGCCTCGGAAGGCAGTTGCACCGTCGGGGGCACACTCGCAACCAACGCCGGCGGCATCAACGTCTTGCGCTACGGCAACGCGCGCGCACTGTGCTTGGGGGTTGAGGCCGTCCTCGCGGATGGACAGATTGTGCGCGACCTCAGCGGCTTGAAGAAAGACAACCGTGGCTACGCGGTGTCGAGCCTGCTGGTGGGCAGCGAAGGCACCCTCGGTATTATTACCGCTGCGTGCTTGCGCCTGCATCCGACCCCCGACTCCCGCAGTACCGTACTCGCGGCGGTGCCGAGCCCAACACACGCACTCAGGTTTTTGCACCGCCTGCAAACGCGCTTTGGCGAACGCGTGTCCGCGTTTGAATTGATCGCCCGCCAGGGAATCGACTTCCTCGAAGACACCGGGGTTGCCCACCGCATGCCGCTTGACCACCCCGGCCCGTGGTACGTCTTGTGCGAAATGGCTGCAAACGCATCACCACAACTGCCAACTGACACCGAGGCCACACTTGCAAATGCGTTCGAAGCCGGCGAAATCGAGGACGCGGTTCTCGCGCAAAACGAATCGCAGCGCGAGGCGATGTGGCACATGCGCGAATCCATCCCGGAGGCAAATCGCCTGACTGGCTCTGTTGCGAGTTTCGATATTTCCGTGCCGATCAGTCGCGTTCCAGACTTCATCGACACCGGCACCAAGGCTTTGCAAGCACTCAACCCTCAACTGCGCATCAATTGCTTTGGCCATCTTGGCGACGGCAACTTGCACTTCAATGTGTTTCCATCGCGCGGCAAGCGTGCAGCCGATTTCGCAAGCGACGTCAATGCCGTCAAAGACACAGTCTTTGGTTTGGTCGACGCCCACGACGGCAGTTTCAGTGCCGAGCACGGCGTCGGGCGGCAAAAAACCAAACAGCTCGCCGAATTCACAGACCCGGGCAAACTGCAGGTGATTCGCACCTTGAAACGAGCCTTAGACCCCGACAACTTGCTCAACCCCGGCGCTGTGTTACCGGATTGATCACCGCGCGGCTTGCCTAAGCTTCGGCCACGCAATGTCACCACAGTGCGCTGAGCCCGAATCTTGCTGACCTACACCTCTCTACCGAGACGTAAAGTGGGTCATGCTGAAATCTCTACGCTTAAGCGGCAGTGCCGCGTTGCTCACAGGCGCGCTGACCACGCTGCTGGTGCACCAGCTCTACGCGATTTCAGAACCGTTTGTAGAGATCGTCAACAGCACCCCCGACGCCACGGTTCTAATCAACGGTGACGCCTTTGAAACCCGCACACACGGCCGCTTGGCCGTGCCCTGCAGCAGCGGCGAGACCCTAGAGATTCGTTGGAATAACGAGCGCACTGGCCTGCTGTGCCAGTCGCGCCTCTACATTGGCTTCGCGCAAAGCTGAAATCGAAAAAAGTGCTCTGCATCAGCCGGTCAGTGCGACTCGGGCGGCAACACTGGCGTGATGGATTCGACATCTGCGCACTGTGCACGGTGACGCAGCGCGTGATCGATTAACACCAGCGCTAGCATCGCTTCCACAATAGGCACCGCGCGAATGCCGACACAGGGATCGTGACGGCCTGTGGTGACCACGTCGACCGCCTCACCCTTGAGATCAATACTGCGCCCCGGCACTTGAATGCTCGAGGTTGGCTTGAATGCCACTGAAGCGCGTAGGTGCTGGCCTGAACTGATCCCGCCCTGAATGCCACCGGAGTGATTTGAGATAAAGCCCGCAGGTGACATTTCGTCGCGGTGCTCACTGCCCTTTTGGGCCACAGCTGCAAAGCCGTCGCCGATATCAACAGCCTTGGCGGCGTTGATACCCATCAGCGCGTGTGCAATATCAGCGTCAAGTCCGTCGAATATGGGCTCACCCCAACCCGGCGGCACGCCCGTCGCCTCAACTTCAACCAAAGCACCAACCGAATCTTTGAGCCGCCGAATTCCGACGAGGTAGTCATCGAGCGCGCCGACTTGGTTAGCGTTTGGCCAGAAGAAATCGTTCTGCTCAACCGCTGACCAGTCTCGGTTGCCGTCCAGAGCGATATCACCAATTCTTGTTATACAAGCCCGAATTTCCACACCAAAGCGGTGCTGCAGCCACTTCTTCGCGATTGCACCTGCGGCCACACGCATGGCTGTCTGACGCGCCGAGGAGCGCCCGCCACCGCGGTAATCGCGTTGACCGAACTTTTGTTGATAGGCGTAGTCGGCGTGGTTGGGCCGAAAGCGGTCGGCGATCTTGCTGTAGTCCTTAGAGCGCTGATCCTGATTCTCGATCAACAACCCAATCGGCGTGCCGGTGGTCAGACCGTCAAACACACCCGAGACGATGCGCACTTCGTCTGATTCTTTGCGCTGGGTGACGTGCTTGGACTGACCGGGCTTGCGGCGGTCGAGGTCACCTTGGAGATCCGCCTCGCACAGCGGCAGGCCCGGTGGGCAACCGTCGACAATGGCGCCGATATTCGGGCCGTGGCTCTCACCCCAGGTGGTGACCGTGAACAGTCGGCCAAAGGTGTTTCCGCTCATGCTGTTGTCCGCGCTCTCGACATGAAAAAGGCGACCGGAGGCCGCCTTCTACATCATCACAAATTCTGTAACTGGTCGGGGCGAGAGGATTCGAACCTCCGACCCCTACAACCCCATTGTAGTGCGCTACCAGGCTGCGCCACGCCCCGACCGAGCTCACTATCATACGCAATAGTGAAGGCCTGCGCGAGTGCTTTCAGGCCAAGGCACCGCGTCGTTCGAGGCGCTGCACGTAGACGAGGATGCCAATCAAGAGCGCCGAACCCAGCGCAAAGGCCCCGACGCCGCCTTGCTCGATCAAGTGCTGTACGTGATCTTCGTGCGCCACCCAGCCGTGGGTTGCTTGCCAGTAGAGATCAATAACCCCGACAGCGAAAGCGATGCCGAGCAATCGCGCAGCGCGCTGGCGCATGCGGTACAGATCCACCGCCACGGTGAGCCATAAAATGGTGTTGGCGGCAATCAGTATGAGGTGCACGGCGTCGAGCTCGGCGTGGAGATCAATACCGATCAGCCGCTGGGAGAGTGAGGGTGACCAGCTCAACGCGAGCGCGATAACCGCCAAGCCCTCACTGAGCAAAAGGTAACAGCAGACCAGCCAAACACCCACCGGGCGGCGAGCGGTTTCCAGTTGCTGATCCTCAATGTGTTCGTGCATCGAGCTCCCCTGCGCTGCCCAAATTGCACAAATCGCTTGGGCACCTTCTCCTACATCTTAACCGCGTCTCGCTATGTGCGTGCGATCAAGAACATTCGAACACATATCATAGTACGACAGCACCTAACCCACACTTGGATTTAATGCCCCATCCACGCAATACAGTGCTCAGGTGTTGAGAATGCGCAAAATGTCTTCGAGTTCAGAGCGCAGCTGCCTGGCGAGTTGCGCAGACTGGGATTGATCGTCTCGTACTTCTTCACTGGTGAGCTGTTGCCTGGCGCCACCGATGGTGTACCCCTGATCGTACAGCAAACTGCGAATCTGACGAATCAATATCACGTCGTGACGCTGGTAGTACCGCCTGTTGCCGCGGCGTTTCACCGGGCTGAGGCTTGGAAATTCCTGCTCCCAGTAGCGCAACACATGCGGTTTGACAGCGCAGAGCTCGCTCACCTCACCGATGGTGAAATAGCGTTTTCCGGGGATCGGCGGAAGCTCGCTCTCCCCGGTGTTGTTACTGCTGGCTTCCAGCATAGGCCTCTACTCTGGCTTTCAATTTTTGTCCCGGTCGGAAGGTCACCACACGCCGTGCAGAAATGGGAATTTCCTCGCCGGTCTTGGGGTTGCGGCCAGGGCGCTGCTTTTTGTCACGTAGGATGAAGTTACCAAAGCCGGACAATTTGACGTCGCGGCCCTCTTCGAGCGCCACGCGAACGATTTCAAAGAACTGTTCGACTAACTCTTTGGACTCTCGCTTGTTGAGTCCCAAGTCGTCAAACAACGTCTCGGCTATATCCGCTTTGGTCAGTGCCATAAAATCGGTCTATCTGAGCTTGGCGCCCATCTCCTTGTCCACGTTTTCAAGCACGCGTGTCACCACAGCATCCACGTCTTGCTCGCTGAGGGTGCGCGAAAAATCCTGTAAAATCAAGCCCAAAGCGACACTCTTGCATCCATCGGGTACACCAACACCAGTGTACACATCAAACACATGGAGCTCGCTGAGCGTCTCGCCTGCATGCTTCCTGACCACATCCAGCAATCCTTGGACCGGAATCGCCTGATCCAGCACGAGCGCGAGGTCGCGCCGGACACCGGGGAATTTCGACAAGCGCTCGTAGCTTGGCAATCCGCGCCCACCGAGCGACTCAACGGCCAGTTCAAACACCACCGTGCGCGAGGCCAGACCGAGGGCGGCGCTGTGCTCTGGGTGCACTTCGCCCAACCAGCCTGCCGCCACACCATCAATCACAACCTCGGCGCTGCGGCCCGGGTGCAATGCCGGGTGCTCGCCGGCCTCGCACTGCATGTGCGCGCCGCTGAGCGCGACCAAGGCCTCGACGTCAGATTTAACAGTGTAGAAATCAGTTTCGGGGTTGCTGCGCCAGTTTTGCGCAAGCACGCCACCGCTGCTAACACCTGCAATCAACGGCGTCTCCACCACCCCACCGTTGCCGTCCGGCAGGTAGCGTCGCCCGAGTTCAAACAAACGCACACGCGCCTGCTGGCGGTGTTGGTTGCGCTGCAGGGCTTGCAACAACCCTGGCAAGAGACCGGTACGCATGACCGCGAGATCGCTGGAGATAGGGTTGGCTAATGCAATCGCGTCATTGCCAGGCAACAGCCGCGCTTGCAAATCCGCGTCAACAAAGCTGTAGGTAATGGCCTCGAGGTAACCGCGCTGCACCAGTGCCGCGCGCATCGTGGACACCGGTGTCTCGTTCTCTGAGACCGGCTGCATCACAAGCTCGCTGACCGGGCTGGTGCGCGGGATCGAGTCAAAGCCACGAATTCGCGCGAGCTCCTCGATCAGGTCTTCCTCGATGCGCAAGTCGTAGCGCCGCGCGGGCGGCACAGCAGTCCAACCTGTGCTCGATGCCTGAAGGCTGACGCCGAGTCGGCCGAGGATGGATTCCACTTCCGTGTCGCTGTACTCGCAGCCAAGCACGGCCGGGATACGCTCGCGACGCAATTCGATGGACACCGATTCGGCTGGGTAATCGGGGTTTTCCACAACCGTGATTGGGCCCGCCTCACCCCCACAAATCTCAAGCACGAGCGCAGTCATACGCTCGATGGCAGTCTCCTGCAAGCCACGTTCGACACCGCGCTCAAAGCGCGCCGCCGCATCGGTGTGGGCGTTGAGCGTGCGCGGTTTGCCAGCGATTGCTAGGTGATCAAAGAGCGCCGCTTCAAGCAGCACGTCTGTGGTGCCGTCGGACACACCCGAGTCAAGACCACCCATGATGCCACCGAGACCAATCGGCCCACTGCCGTCAGTGATCAATACCGTGCCAGCAGGTGGCGTGACCTCACGCTCATCGAGCAATTTGACCTGCTCGCGCCCGTCGGCCGCGCGCACGGTGATGCCTTCCTTGAGCGTGTTGAGGTCGTAGGCGTGCATCGGCTGACCGAGCTCGTACATCACGTAGTTCGTGAGATCGACAATGGGCGAGATGCTGCGCACGCCGGAGCGGCGCAATTTTTCAACCAACCAAGCGGGCGACGCCGCTGCGGCATTGACACCACGCAGCACGCGACTGGCAAAGCGCACACAGCCTGTACCCGCTGCAATTGAGACTGGGAAGCTCTGGTCGTGAGACGCGGGCACCGCTGATGTATCAACCGCGTTCACGGCCATGTCGTTGCGCGCAGAGAGATCAAACGCCACGCCACGAATCGACAGGCAGTCACCGCGGTTGGGCGTGAGATCGATGTCGATAGTGACGTCGTTGAGCGCCAGGTAGTCCGCGATGGGCGTGCCCACAGGCGCGTCGTCCGCCAACTCGAGCAAGCCATCGCCGTCGTCGCCAACCGCAATTTCATCGGCGCCGCAGAGCATGCCTTGCGACTCCACGCCGCGCAGTTTGCTCTTCTTGATTTTGATGCCACCGGGCAATTTGGCGCCGGGTAAAGCGAGCGGCGCGACCAGGCCCGGGCGCGCGTTCGGCGCACCACAGACGATCTGCGCCGTGCCGTCACCGGTATCCACTTGGCACACTTGCAGCCGGTCGGCGTCGGGGTGGCGCTCAGCTGCGACAATGCGCGCGACAATCACTTTGTCGCCGAGGTCTGCGCCGTGCTCTAGATCGTCGACTTCCAAACCGAGCAGCGTCAATTGCTCCGCGAGACCGTCAGTGTCCACCGCCGGATCAATCCACTCGCGCAACCAATTTTCAGAGAATTTCATCAGCCCTGCCCTCAGCCGAACTGGCGCAAGAAGCGCACGTCGTTGTCGAAAAATACGCGCAAGTCATCCACGCCATAGCGCAACATCGCCAGGCGCTCAACGCCGAGCCCAAAGGCATAGCCACGGTGAGTCTCCGGGTCGACGTTCACGGCGCGCAACACATTCGGGTGCACCATCCCCGACCCCAATACCTCAAGCCAGTCCCCACCGCCGATGCTGATATCAACCTCTGCTGATGGCTCGGTGAAAGGAAAATAAGACGGGCGAAATCGAATGCGCACATCGTCCTGATCGAAAAACAATTTGAGGAAGGTCTCGAGGTGCCCCATCAGGTCCGAGAAACTCACCGCCTCGTCGATATACAAGCCCTCAACCTGATGAAACATCGGTGTGTGGGTTTGATCAGAGTCACAGCGGTACACACGGCCCGGCGAGATCACGCGACACGGCGCGCCCACGCGCTGCATGTGGCGGATCTGCACGCTCGAGGTGTGCGTGCGCAACAGCGTGCCGTCACCAAAATAGAAGGTGTCGTGCATCGCGCGCGCGGGGTGATGCGCTGGAATATTCAGCGCTTCAAAGTTGTAGAAATCCGATTCAATCTCGGGGCCCTCAGCCACTTCAAAGCCGAGCTGGCCAAAGAGCGCGGTGATGCGTTCAATGGTGCGCGTTACCGGGTGCAGGGCACCGACATCGACACCGACGCCCGGCAAGCTCACGTCGATACGCTCAGCCTCAATGCGCGCGGCGAGACCGGCCTCGGCGAGCAAGGTCTTTTGGCGTTCGAGGGTGGCTGCAATCTCAACTTTGATGTCGTTGACTTGCTGGCCAAACTTGGGGCGCTCTTCTGCGATCAAGCCCTTCATTTGCTGCATCAAGGCGGTGACTTGACCCTTTTTGCCAAGGTACGCCACCCGCAGGTTTTCAAGTTCCTTGAGGTCGGTGCTGTCGGTGATTGCCGACACCGCACTTTGCAGCAATTTTCCTATTGAATCGCTCATGCTTTATTCCACTAAAAAAAAGGGAGTGGCCGAGCCACTCCCTTTGATTTGATCACCGGTTCGGATTGACCGGCAACACTACCGCTCGCGCGGCGCTGGCGACGGCTTATGCCGTGCCCAGGTTGGCTTTGGCTTGCTCAGCGAGCTTTTCAAAAGCCGGAAAGTCATGCACCGCGAGATCCGCCAGGACTTTGCGATCGACTTCGACGTTCGCTTTGTTCAAGCCGTCAATCAGCCGGCTGTAGGAGAGGTCACACATCCGCGCGGCGGCGTTGATGCGAGCAATCCACAGCGCGCGGAACTGGCGCTTGCGCTGGCGGCGGTCACGGTAAGCGTACTGACCCGCTTTGGTGACAGCCTGTTTGGCAACGCGATAGACCCGACTGCGGGCACCGCGATAGCCTTTGGCTTTTTTCAGAACTTTCTTGTGTCGGGCGCGTGCTGTGACGCCACGTTTTACTCTTGCCATGATTCTCTACCTTGATTCAGACGTGGGGCAGCATTTGCTTGACGGTCGCAACATCACAGGCTTCCACCTGGTGCTTCGGTCCGAGCTGACGCTTACGCTTGCTGGCCTTCTTGGTGAGAATGTGGCGTTTGTAGGACTGGGCGTGTTTGAACCCATTCGCTGTTTTTCGAAAGCGCTTGGCCGCGCCCCGAAGTGTTTTTATCTTCGGCATATCAACTCCCGTTTCCTTTGTTGTGTTTTTCTGGCCCCGCCCAGTCGGAGTGATACTGAGTCGGGGGCATGGATGGGCCAATAAAAGCCCATCGGCTCACGTAGGACGTGAACCCACCTGCAAGCCTCAAGCTTGCAGGCGTTGATTACTTGCGCTTTGGCGCAAGCATCATGACCATCTGGCGCCCTTCAAGAAGGGGTTTTTGCTCGACAGTCGTAATCTCTTCAAGGTCTGCTTCGACGCGTTTCAACAGTTGCAGACCGATTTCCCGGTGCGCCATCTCGCGACCGCGAAACCGCAACGTCACCTTGGCCTTGTCACCGTTTTCAATGAATTCGGTGAGCTTGCGCAATTTGACGTTGTAGTCAGCGTCTTCAGTTCCAGGCCGGAATTTGATTTCCTTGACCTGTTGCTGCTTCTGCTTTTTCTTGCCCGCGTTCTGCTTCTTGGATTGTTCGAAGCGGTACCGCCCAAAATCCATGATCCGGCAAACTGGCGGATCCGACTGAGGTGCAATCTCGACGAGGTCCAAACCCGCACCTTCTGCGGCGGTGATCGCGTCGGCGAGGGACATAACGCCCGCTTGTTCACCTTCGGCATCGATCAATCGAACGGTCTGCACGGTGATTTCACCGTTGTGCCGCAGCCTGTTTTTGGCAGCTATCTCTTCAACCCTCCACGGTCGAACGGCCGCGACTCGCGACCTCAGTGCCGAGACGGTCGGCGAAGGCATCGATACTCATCGTGCCAAGGTCCTTTCCGTCTCGAGTGCGTACCGAAAATTCCCCGGCTTCCATTTCGCGGTCGCCCACGACAAGCAGGTACGGTACACGTTGCAAAGTGTAATTGCGTATCTTAAAGCCGATCTTCTCATTCCTCAAGTCCGCTGAGACACGAAACCCCTTATCTCGCAAGGCTTTGGCCGCCGTATCTGCGTATTCACCCTGTTTATCGGTGATATTGAGCACCACCGCCTGTTCGGGGGCGAGCCACGCCGGGAACCGCCCGGCGTGGTGTTCGATGAGGATGCCGATGAACCGCTCGAAAGATCCGATGGTCGCGCGGTGCAGCATGACCGGTGTTTCGCGCTCGCCAGCCTCGTTGACAAACTGCGCATCCAGACGGCCCGGCATGTTGAAATCGACCTGCAAGGTGCCGCATTGCCAGACCCGACCGATGGTGTCTTTGAGCGAAAATTCGATTTTGGGGCCGTAGAAGGCACCCTCACCCGGCAGCTCTTCCCAGTTGATGCCCTTGGCGTCGAGCGCCTCAGCGAGCGCCTTCTCGGCGCGATCCCAGGTCTCATCCGAGCCGACCCGTTTCTCGGGCCGCGTGGAGAGCTTGTAGATGATGTCGTCGAAACCGAAGTCCGCGTAGATCGCGTGCAGGAAGTCGATGTACTCCAGGCTCTCGGAGAGAATCTGGTTCTGCGAGCAGAAAATGTGGCCGTCGTCCTGAACGAAGCCGCGCACCCGCATGATGCCGTGCAGTGCGCCTGAGAGCTCGTTGCGGTGACAGCAGCCAAATTCCGCGTAACGCAGCGGCAGATCGCGGTAGCTGCGCAGCCCCTGATTGAACACCTGTACGTGGCAGGGGCAGTTCATCGGCTTGACGGCGTAGTCGCGGTCCTCGGACTGCGTGGTGAACATGTTGTCGCCGTATTTATCCCAGTGCCCCGAGCGCTCCCAGAGCGAGCGGTCGACAATCTGCGGCGTGCGGATTTCGAGGTAACCGTGCGCGCGTTGCTGCTGGCGCACGTACTGCTCGACTTCCTGCCACAGCGTCCAGCCGTTGGGGTGCCAGAACACCATGCCCGGCGCTTCTTCCTGCAAGTGGAAGAGGTTCTGTTGTTTGCCGATCTTGCGGTGATCGCGCTTTTCCGCCTCTTCTAGTTGGTGCAGATAGGCTTTAAGCGCCTTCTTATCCGCCCACGCCGTGCCGTAGATGCGCTGCAGCATCACGTTGTTGCTGTCGCCGCGCCAGTAGGCGCCCGCCACGCTCATCAGCTTGAAGGCTTTGATGAAGCCGGTGTGGGGCACGTGCGGGCCGCGGCACAGGTCGACAAATTCGGCCTGAGTGTAGAGGCTCAAATCTTCGTTAGAGGGGATCGAATCGACGATCTCGGCTTTGTAGTCTTCGCCCTTGCCCTTGAAAAAGGACACCGCCTCGTCGCGCCCGATCAAAGAACGCACCATTGGGATCGACTGCTTGGCGAGTTCCGCCATGCGCTCTTCGATCTTGCCAAGGTCCTCTTCGGTCAGCGGCTCGACGGTGGCGAAGTCATAGTAGAAGCCGTTGTCGATCACCGGGCCAATCGTGACCTGGGTGCCGGGATAGAGCTGCTGGACGGCCTGCGCCATCAAGTGCGCGCAGGAGTGACGAATGACCTCAACGCCTTCATCATCCTTGGCGGTCACAATCGAGAGCGCGGTGTCCGACTCGATCACGTGTTGGGTGTCGACCAACTGCCCATCAATCTTTCCAACGACCGCCGCTTTCGCGAGGCCAGGACCGATATCAGCGGCCACATCGTGGACTGATACGGGCGCATCGAATTGGCGCTGGCTGCCGTCGGGCAGCGTGATAACAGGCATGGATCTGTACTCGGGTGCGCGCGGCTAGACCGCGGAATCGGGAAAACCTAATATTTTAGCAAGTTGGCTGCCTAAGTGGCACAAATGCCCAACTGATTTGGCACAACACTGACAACCTCAGGCGAGGACAATCTGGAATGCTCCGTGTGCAACGCGTCACCACCGTCGCCTCAACCCTGCTGATTGGCACCGCGCTTCTGGCCAGTTGTGACAGCAACTACAACGTGCCCAGCCCAGAGATCGACACCGCTGCGCTGCAAAACGCCGACCCCATTCCACCACTCTGGACCGTCAACGGTGCCAACCTCTCGCTGAGCGGATCTTTCGAGTCACCTTGCGAAACAGTGGGCTTCAACGGCCGCCCCGCCCCGACCGACTCCCGTTGGCTGGTCAATGTGACCCTCACACAAATCCAGGCGAGCCAGGCGACCTACACCACAACGGACCAGAGCTGCGACAACCGCGGTGACGACATCGCGACCTACACCTTGGTCGTCACTGAAAACGAGATGACGACTGTGGGCGCGGTCGGCGTGGCGGGATCGCCCACCCCAGACAGTGCCGCGGCAACCGGCCCGATACCGGACACGGGCCTCGCAAACCGCTTGAGCGTCACGGTCGCCTCGACCTGGCACGCGCTGCCGCTGGGCTCGCAAGGCACGCTCGCGATGGTCATCGACGACTCACTGCCCGCCACCCCACGGTTGTATTTCGAACCTTGGCAGGGCAGCGCCGGTTTCAGCGGCGAAGTCTACTGGGCGAGCGTGCTCACGCCCGCCCCCTGATCCGCCAGCCCGTTTCACTGGAACGCCTGCGACTAAACCTGATACACCACTGCACTGTGCGCATCGCGTTGTAGTGGCCCCGCTGTACTGGCCTCGCGCGTTTCGCGATACTGGGATGGGTCAAACGAGCGACGGGACGGTCACATCAAACGGTTCGAGCGCGTCAACGCGATTTTGGTCTTGCTGCAAAGCCGGCGGCACGTGCGCGCGATTGATCTCGCCGAGCGCTTTGGCGTCAGCGAGCGTTCAATCTACCGCGACATCCGCGCGCTCGAGTCAGCTGGAATTCCGATTATCGGCGAGCCAGGCGTCGGCTACGCGCTCGATCGCAGCTACAAATTGCCGCCAGTCAATTTCCAAGCCGACGAAGCACTGGCGCTATCGATCGCGGCCAAGTTCGCGAGCACCCGTATCGGAGGACGGATTGGCGAAGACGCCACGCGTGCCATGGACAAAGTGCTCGCGGTGGTTGCGCCAACGGATCGGCGTCGTTTGCAAGACGTCATCGACGCCGTCGCGCTGCCGTCGCCGAGCCACCCTGTACCCACTGGCGAGGGCGACGATTGGATGCCGCTGTTGCAGCAGGCGCTGACCGAGCGCCGGGTGGTGGACTTGCAGTACACCGCCCCCCGCGGTGGCGTCAGCGAGCGCGCCGTCGAAGCGGTCGGCCTGTGCCACTACAGCCTGCACTGGCACCTGATAGCTTGGTGCCGTCTGCGCAACGACTACCGCGACTTTAGACTCGACCGAATCCGCAACGCCACCCTCACGGCCACGCATTTTGCGCGCGATCAACACGCCGGCATCGACGACTACCTCGCGGGACTCAGCGCCACCGAAAACCTGAACCCGGTCACCGTGGTGTTCAAAAGCGAGGTTGCGTCATTCGTGGGCAGTGATCGCTACCGGCACGGTTTTCTAGATGAAAGCCAAGAAGCCGATGGCGTGCACATGCGCTTTCTGTGCGCCCAGCCTGAGTTTCTGTGCCGTTGGCTGCTGCAGTACACCGACGCGGTGTTGCACATCGACGACAGCGAGCTGCGCACACTGTGGTGTGAATTGATCGCCGATCTCACCCGCCACGCTTCAACGCGCTGAACCCACACCTTGCTCATCGCGCCAGGCACTCGGGGTTTGACCCGTCACCCGTTTGAACTCGCGGTGGAAGCTCGACTTGGTGTTAAAACCACTGCTGTAAATGACGTCGAGAATCAAGCGATCTGGATCTCGGAGCTCAGTCAGCGCGTGCTCGATGCGCAGGCGGTTGATCCACTGGGAGACGTTGACACCCTCCACCGCGTTGACCGCTGCTGACACCCGCTTGGACGGCACGCCGACTTTGCGCGCAAGACGCTGCAGGTTGAGGTCGGGGTCGAGGTGCAGCGACAGCGCGTGCACACCCTGCTTCACAGCCTCGAAGTCAGGGGTGTGGTCGGGCTGTTCGGCCTCAGCCTCTTCACCCTCAGCGGATGCAGCCTCCCCCGGCACACTCGACCACAACAACAACCCCACCAGAATCAGCGTCACCGCCTGCACCACCAGACTGATCGGGCCGAGAAAGGCGCCACCGGTGCGACCGAAATCAATGGCGATGGCGATATCTGCGACCGCAGAGGCAACGAGGGCGACCACCACACTCCAAAGCGCGACCCGGCTGCTCGCCATGTCCCCGAGCCGGGCCCAAGGCATGTCGGTTTCTCGCCCTGTACCGCGCAGCGCGAGCCGGGCGGCGTAACCAAAAAACACCAACGGCACCGCCAGATCGATCAGTGGCGGAAAGACGTGCCAAGCCAAAAACACCAGCACCGCAGGCAGGGCGTGCCACAGCAGTCGCCACGACAACGGCGGGTGCACAAAGCCTGCGTAGGCGAGCGGTGGCAGCAGCACACCGATCACGGGCATCAGAGGCGCCAAGCCGTCAATGCCGTAACCGTGGCGCAACCCGATCAACAGCGATTGCACAGCAGCTAACGTAAAAAAAGCATCCAGATAACTGAATCCTCGGCGTCCTGGCTCGCGCATGGCCCGCATGGAGAGCAACAACACCAGCAGCACGGCTGCGGTCAAAAAAGGAAATGGAATCAGCAACATCGGGGCGTGAGCAACTGGCGCGGCGGTGTCGCAGTTTAGCAAAAACCCAATCTGCGACGTCTCGAATTCGCATGTGGGACGCGCGTCGGTCGCAGCAAGCCGAATCTAGCTGGGCATTCACAACAGCAGACACTCGACATGACACAGCAACGCACATTCTCCTCCGTCGCACTTGGTGCCGCGCTCACCACCTCACTGGCTGTCGCAGCCTGGGTGTCCTGGCCCTCAGCCGCACAATCAGCGGCCACGGGCCCGGCAGTCGGCATGAGCTATCTCTCGGTCGATGACCCGATGGAACGACGCGATCTCGACGGCTGGATCTGGTACCCCACGGCGTCCGACGCCCCTGAAAAGGTGGTCATGGGCAACCCGGTCTGGGCCGGCGTGCACGGCCTCGAAGACGCCGAACCGGAACCAGGCCAGTACCCGCTGGTGCTGGTGTCGCACGGCATGTACGGCAATATCCGCAACCAGGCGTGGCTGGGCCGCGCGCTGGCACAACAGGGCTATCTGGTGGCCGCCGTGAACCACCCCGGATCGACCACCCGCGACCGGCGGCCCGATGAGTCTCGGCGGTTGTGGGAACGGCCAAGCGATCTCTCCCGTTTGCTCGATGCACTGCTCGCAGACCCAGTCTGGGGTGCTCACGTCGACACGTCGCGCATTGCTGCGGCCGGCCACTCGCTCGGCGGCCTGACGGTCATGCGGATTGCTGGCGCCGTCGGCGACAATCTGCGGTACCTGGAAAGCTGCCAAGCGTCACCGGAGGCGGTTGATTGCAGCGCTTTTGCGCAACTGAACATCGGGCACGAATCCGACACCGACGCACTCGCAGCCAGCAACCGCGACCCGCGTATCAAGGCGGTGGTGTCGATGGACCTCGGTGGCACACAAACCCTGTCAGCCCCTAGCGTTCAGGATATTGATATTCCCGTGCTGGTGATGGGTGCGCCGCGTGGCAAACAGCTCGATCAGGCGCGCGAATCCCTGGCACTCGAAGCGCTGCTTGCGCCGCAGCTTCTGACCTCTTTCCACGTTGAAGACACCGGTCACTTTGATTTCCTCGGCGTCTGCACAGACCGCGGCCTCGCAATCCTGCTCGATGAAGAACCCGACGATGCCATGGTCTGTGAAAAAGGCACCACGGCCCGCACCGAGAAGCACGCCAAATTCGTTGGCGCGATCCACGAGTTTCTCAGCGCACGCCTCAACTGAATGCAAGCCAGTCCCGGCGGCGCACTGCACCGCCGGGATCCTGACAAAAAGCTCCTGACACAGGGGTGTCAGGAGACAGGCTGAGACTGACTCTGCCAACACAACAACACGGAGTCATCACAATGCACATCGACCAACTCAACGCACAACACACCATCTTCATGCGCGTGGACACCTGCCTTGCAACCCTGACACAGGATATCGGCGAGCCCGTGCGGGCCTTCTACGCCGAACTCGCCGCCAACGGCATCACCCCCAAAGCCCCCTTGGTATTTGTCTACCGGGATCTCGACGGCGACATCCATCGCCCATTCAGTCTGGAGGTGGCGCAGCCGGTGGATGAAGACAGTCGGGCACGCTACCGAGGCAAGCACACCGTAGGCACCCTCAAGCCGATGCACTGCGTCCAACGGGTGCATCAGGGCACGCTCGCTGATATGGGCGAACGCACCTACGCAGCGCTGTTTGAGGACCTCGCGAAGGCCGAGATCGCCACCGGGCAGGAGTGCCGCGAAGTCTATACGGTGTTCAACGGCGTCGATGCCAGCGACAACCTCACCCATGTACAGATCGAAGTGTTACAGGACGCGGGTTGAAGCCTGTACACACCGGTAATCGGGTGCGTTGACGCGCCAATTCAGTCTGCCGTCGCCAGCTGCGACGGCAGCGCCGACCTGCCAGGTGATAGGCTGGAACGCCCGACGCGCATTATCCACCCTGCAATACGAGGGGACACTGCCATGGCTCCTGCAACCGCTGACGATGCGTCGAGCGTGCATCCGCCCTACTCGAACACAGGGATTGCGGACGCATATGCCCGTTTCAGCGACCCCGAACGCACGATCTTGCTCGCGGTGCGACGGCTCATCTACCGACTCGCGACCGAGACAACCGGTGTTGGTGCAATCGAGGAGAGCCTCAAGTGGGGCTCGCCAAGCTATCTCGCTGTATCGCCGCGCACTGGCACACCGCTTCGGCTCGACCGCCACACCGGCGACGAGAACACCGTTGGTATTTATGTGCACTGCCAATCGCGCGTGATGGAGCAGTTCAAGGTGGTCCACCCATCCAGCCCTCGCACGCTGGGCGCGCGCGCCTTGCTGTTACACACAGACAAGGCCCTGCCCACGGCAGCACTCTGCGACTTCCTGCTCATTGCCCTCACTTACCGGCTGCGCACACGCCGTTGACCCAAACCGGCCGGCTGCTGAAAATCAGCGTGTTAAGCTCGCGCCCTTTGAGCGGTGGATTCCAGCATGCGTCAACTCGGCCAATCAGATTTAAGGGTCTCTTCCCTGTGCCTGGGCACCATGACCTACGGCACCCAAACGGGCCGCGACGACGCGCACGCCCAGCTCAGTCTCGCGACCGAGCGCGGCGTGAATTTCATCGACACGGCCGAGATGTACCCGGTCAATCCGATCCGTGCCGAGACGGTGGGCCGCAGTGAGTCGATTGTTGGCGAGTGGCTAGCGCGTGACGGCAACCGCGACAAGGTGGTGCTTGCGACCAAGATCACCGGTGACAACCCAGGGTTCGTGCGCGACGGCGCGGGCATCAGCGCCGCAACACTGAAGACAGCCGTTGAGGACTCACTGCGGCGCTTGCAAACCGACGTGATCGACTTATACCAATTGCACTGGCCCAACCGCGGGTCCTACCACTTTCGGCAGAACTGGCAGTACAACCCAACCGGCCAATCACGCGCACAGTTCATCGAGCACATCGGCGAGGTACTGCACGCGGCCGACGCGCTGATCCGCGACGGCAAGATCCGCCACCTCGGACTCTCAAACGAGAGCGCCTGGGGCGCGGCGCAGTGGTTGCGGGTCAGCGAAGAAAATGGCCTGCCGCGCATGCAGTCAATCCAAAATGAATACTCCTTGCTGTGCCGCCTCTTCGACACCGATCTCGCCGAACTCGCGCACAACGAGAAACTTGACTTGCTCGCGTTTTCGCCACTCGGCGCGGGCCTTCTGACCGGAAAATACAGCCCCGACACAACACCTGATGCCTCGCGAAGAAGCTTGGTTCCGGACCTCGGCGGCCGCCTCACCGACCGTGTCTGGGGCGCTGTCGACGCCTACCGCGACATCGCATCCAAGCACGGCCTGTCATTGGTCGCGCTTGCGCTTGGCTTCTGTAAGCAACGTCCGTTCATGGGTTCGACCATTTTCGGCGCGACCACAGTTGAACAGCTCCAGAGCTTGCTCGACGCCGCCGACACCGAGCTCAGTGGCGACGTGCTCGCTGACCTTGATCAGGCGCACCGCGCGCACCCGATGCCCTATTGATCCAGCCTGCCCTGGCACGCAACTCAGACTCAAAAAGATGACACTGCGCAAATCCATTCGCCTCAATAAATTCATCAGCGACAGCGGCATCAGTT
>CALAMQ010000075.1 GCA_937925815.1 uncultured Granulosicoccaceae bacterium
TTCAAAGGCTGCATGAAGTGACCGTACGGCAAGCTCCAAATACCGTTCGTCTATCACGACTGAAATTTTGATTTCAGAGGTGGAAATCAACAAAATGTTGATGCCCTCATTTGCCAAAGCTTCAAACATTTTGCTGGCAACGCCAGCGTGCGAACGCATGCCCACACCGACAATCGACACTTTGACTATCTTCTCGTTCGCCTTGACTGCTCTTGCATTCAGATCAGTCGCACACTGTTGTAAAATGGCTTCAGTTCGGCGGAAATCATTGCGGTGAACGGTGAATGTGAAATCAGTGGTGTCGTCATGACCTGCATTTTGCACAATCATGTCTACTTCAATATTCGCACTTGAAACCGGCCCAATGATCCGCGCCGCAACACCCGGTTGATCAGGCACCCCGATCAGCATGAGTTGCGCTTCATCGCGGTTGAATGCAATACCTGACACCAACACGTCTTCCATCGAGTCATCCTCATCGTATGTGATCAAGGTGCCATCGTCCGGCTCGAAAGACGACAACACCCGTAGCGGCACGTTGTACTTGCCGGCGAATTCAACTGCCCGAATTTGCAACACCTTTGAACCAAGTGATGCCAGTTCGAGCATTTCTTCAAAAGTGATTTTCTCAAGGCGACGCGCGCGGGGCTCGACGCGCGGATCGGTTGTGTACACGCCATCGACATCGGTGTAAATGCGGCACTCATCTGCCTTGAGCGCCGCAGCAAGAGCAACGGCAGACGTGTCCGAACCACCACGGCCCAACGTTGAAATATCACCCGATTCGGTGACACCTTGAAATCCGGCCACAACCACCACACGACCAGCCTCGAGATCGGCTTTGATGGCGGAATCTTCTATGTGCTGAATTCGAGCCTTGCCGTGAGCATCATCAGTCTCGAGCTTGATTTGCCAGCCGGTGTAGGAACGCGCCTCGACGCCGTTGCGGTTGAGCACCATCGACAAGAGCGAGATAGTGACCTGCTCACCGGTTGACAAGAGCACGTCCATTTCGCGTTTGCAGACGTCCTCGGCCACCTCCGCTGCAAGCGACACCAAACGATTGGTCTCACCGGACATGGCCGAAACCACGACAACAACCTGATGACCGGCATCGACATCACGCGCCACAAGCCGTGCGACATTTTCAATGCGTTCCACGGTGCCAACAGAAGTGCCACCGTATTTATGTACAAAAAGAGCCATGAATGTGTTCCGCGCGACCGCGCTATCAGTTGGCCTTGAGGGCCTGTTCCACTTGCGCCTCGACCGCCTTCAACGCTGCCGGCAACGCTGAGACATCGTCGCCACCGCCCTGCGCGAACTCGGGTCGACCGCCGCCCTTGCCGTTGATCTGCTGGGTCACAGTGCGGATTAAGTCGCCCGCTGACACCCGTGCACTGAGATCTGAGGTGACACCAGCTGCAACCCGAATGGCGCCGTTGTCGTTGGTGGCGAGCACAACCACACCTTCGCCGAGTCGGTTTTTGAGTTGGTCAATATTGTCACGCAAACTCTTGGCATCGGCGTCTTCGACCACGCAAGTCAACACTTTTACACCCTGCACCTCTACGGCTTTTTCGACCAGACTTTGGCCGGCTGCGCTGTTGAGCTGGGACTTGTATTGATCAACCGCACGCTCGAGCTCTCGAACACGGCCCTGCAACGCGTGAACACGGTCTTCGACCGCATTGCGTGGTACGTTGAATTCACCGGCAAGCGTGTTCAACACCCGATCACCGTCGAGCAAATAGTCCATCGCAGCTTCACCGGTAAGCGCTTCAACCCGTCGCACACCAGAGGCAACGCCACCTTCAGAGGTGATTTTGAAAGCGCCGATTTCACCGCTTCGCGCGACGTGGGTGCCACCACAAAGCTCAACTGAATCCGGCCCCATGGTCACAACACGCACGACGTCGCCGTACTTTTCACCAAAGAGCATGGTCGCACCACGGTCGCGCGCGGCATCAATTGGCATCTCTTCAATGTGAGTCTCGTGGTTTGCACGGACTTCGCTGTTAACACGGCGCTCAATGCGTGCAATCGCATCGACGGGAATTTGTTTGTCGTGTGAGAAATCAAAGCGCAAGTGCCCAGGTGCGACCAGAGACCCTTTCTGTTGCACATGGTCTCCAAGCTCGCGCTGCAGGGCGTCGTGCAGAAAGTGCGTCGCAGAGTGATTGCGCTGCGTGCTCTGTCGACGAGTTTGATCGACAGTCGCTGTCACAACTTGCCCGGCGCGGATCGCGCCGGACGTCACCGCAACCGCGTGTACAAATGCGTTCGCCGATTTTTGCGTGTCGAGTACGTCAAGCGCCACCCCGTCTGCGGTGATCACACCGCAGTCGCCAACCTGCCCGCCAGACTCGGCATAAAATGGTGTGCAGTCAAGCACTACCAGGCCACTTTGACCGGCCTCAAGCTGAGCGACAGGCTCCCCATCACAATACATCTCGGTCACAGTGGATTCAGTACTCAGGGCGGTGTACCCCTCAAACCGAGTCTGCGCTTCAGTGTGGATCCGCGCTGTGTGGTCGGCGCTGAACTGACTTGCAGCCCGCGCACGGGAACGCTGCGCCTCCATCGCGGTATCAAATCCCGCCTCGTCGACACTCAACTCGCGCTCGCGCGCGATATCGGCCGTCAAGTCGAAGGGGAATCCGTAGGTGTCATACAGGCGGAACGCGAGTTCGCCTGGGATCACATCGCCCTCGAGTTTGGCGAGGGCACCATCGAGTAAACGCATGCCCTTGTCCAAGGTCTCGGCAAAGCGCTCTTCTTCTTGCAACAACAAAGACTCAACGCGTTGCTGCTGCGCCACGAGTTCGGGGTAGGCCCCGCCCATTTCGCTGACAAGCGCTGGCACCAAGGTGCTGAAAAACAGGCGCTCGCAGCCAAGTTTGTAACCGTGTCGGATCGCGCGGCGGATGATACGGCGCAGGACGTAGCCACGCCCTTCATTGCCCGGCACCACGCCGTCAACAATCATGAACGCGCAAGAGCGGATATGGTCAGCAATCACCTTTAAGGACGCGTTACCGTGATCGCTCGAGCCAACGCAGTTGGCCGTCGCAGCGAGCAAGCGCTCAAATAGATCAATCTCGTAATTCGAGTGCACGCCTTGCAAAACAGCCGCCAAGCGCTCGAGTCCCATACCGGTGTCCACCGACGGCTTTGGCAATGGCGTGAGCGTGCCATCGGCTGAGCGGTCAAACTGCATGAAGACGAGATTCCAGATCTCGATGTAACGGTCACCGTCTTCCTCAGGCGTTCCCGGTGGGCCGCCCCACACATCTGGGCCGTGATCGTAGAAAATCTCAGAACACGGACCACACGGCCCGGTGTCGCCCATCTGCCAAAAATTGTCTTTGGCCCCTATGCGCGCAATACGATCAGTTGGCACACCGATTTGCTTATCCCAAATCTCAAAGGCTTCATCATCGTCTTCAAAAACCGTGACCCAGAGCTTGGATGCGTCCAGTCCAAGGCAGCCGGCAGACTGTTCGCCGGTTAAGAACTCCCACGCATACGAGATCGCTTGTTCTTTGAAATAATCGCCAAAGCTGAAGTTGCCGAGCATTTCGAAAAAAGTGTGGTGGCGCGCTGTGTACCCCACGTTTTCAAGATCATTGTGTTTACCGCCCGCTCGGACACAACGTTGAGAAGTGGTTGCGCGTTGGTAGTCGCGTTTCTCAACACCGAGAAACAAGTCTTTGAACTGCACCATTCCAGCGTTGGTAAACAACAGTGTCGCGTCGTTGCCGGGAACCAACGGGCTCGACGGAACCATGGTGTGGCCTTGGCGTTCAAAAAACGTCAAGAATCGATTACGAATGTCCGACGTGGTCAGCATGGGTCTCTTTCCCGTTCACAAAAAAACACCTCGCGGCATCACACCGCCAGGTGGCAACAAATCGGAAATCGAGGGGGCTGCGCCAGGCCGTCACAGCACAGCAATAGCCTTGTGCGCAACGGACGCCGTGAAGCCACGGCGCTCCAGAACACGCCTGAGGCGTGCATAGTCGTCAGAGGGCTTGGACTTCGCAAGGAGCACTGTCCGCGCAATGTCCACCCAGTCGGCGTCCAAATCTGCTACCTGCTGGCGCGCCAAGTCACCGTCGACCCCGCGGGCGACGAGCTCTGATTGGATTTTCAGTTGCCCGTAGCCTTTGTGCGCCCGTTGCTCGGCGTACAGCTGTGCAAAGCGCACATCGCTCAAATAGCCTTCGTCAGAGAGCCGGTCGAGCGCCGCGTCGATTTCACCATTATCATAACCGCGTTTGGTTAATTTGTGGCGCAATTCGGCGCGGCAATGCTCGCGACGCACTAACAAATCAACTGCACGTCCGTAGGCAGTGACTGCGTGCTGGATGTCAGGCAGCGGCGCGTCGGTATCAATCACCGAGCCCCACCTCTGACTTGCGGCAGACAGACATCACAGCCCTCGGGGTGGTACGGGGCTGCAACTGGGCCGCAACCGAGCTGGACTGAGCTGCTGCTATTGGCGGCCACAGGCCCAGATCGCCGCGTGAGAGAAAACTGGGCACTTAACTCATCCCAAACCCGCACCAGTCTGCCCGCCCCGCTAGCAGCGCGACCGTCAGTCAGCCGGTTCCAACAGCTCGCTGTCTTCTTCGTCTGCCACATCTTCAGCAGCGACCGTCACGAGCAATTTGGCACGCAAAGCGCGGTCGAGCTCATCCGCTAAATCGGGGTGCTCTTTGAAAAACTGCCGTACGTTTTCTTTGCCCTGCCCGATGCGATCGCCGTTGTAGCTGTACCAAGCACCGGCTTTGTCGACCAATCCCTGTTTGACCCCAAGATCAATCAGCTCACCCTCGCGAGAACTGCCTTCACCGTAGAGGATTTCAAATTCCGCCTGGCGAAACGGCGGCGCCATCTTGTTCTTGACGACTTTGACACGCGTCTCGTTGCCGACGATTTCATCGCCCTTCTTAATTGCACCAATTCGGCGGATATCGAGGCGCACCGAGGAGTAGAACTTGAGCGCGTTACCACCGGTGGTGGTCTCTGGACTGCCAAACATCACGCCGATCTTCATGCGGATCTGGTTGATGAAGATCACAAGGGTATTAGACCGTTTGATGTTGGCTGTGAGCTTTCGCAGCGCCTGGGACATCAGCCGCGCGTGCAAACCGACGTGGGAGTCACCCATGTCGCCTTCAATCTCCGCTTTGGGCGTCAACGCGGCGACCGAATCGACCACAACCAAATCCACAGCTCCCGAGCGCACCAGCATGTCAGTGATTTCAAGCGCCTGATCACCGGTGTCCGGTTGCGAGATCAACAAATCATCAACGTTCACACCCAACTTGCGAGCGTAGGTTGGGTCGAGCGCGTGCTCCGCGTCAACGAACGCCGCCGTGCCCCCGGTTTTCTGACATTCTGCAATCGCTTGCAACGTGAGCGTGGTCTTGCCCGACGACTCCGGCCCGTAGATTTCACAGACACGGCCTTTGGGCAAACCCCCGATGCCAAGCGCGACGTCAATCGCAAGTGATCCGGTGGAGATCACGTCAATTTTGCTGTCGATTTGGGCATCGCCCATGCGCATCACAGCGCCTTTGCCAAATTGTTTCTCGATCTGGCCAAGGGCCGCAGCAAGGGCTTTTTTGCGATTGTCGTCCACTGGAATCTCCGGTGTCTTAATTATGTGGTGGGCACGTGTTGGCCGCGTAAATTGTCCCACACAGTCTATCGCAACTTCCAGCGTAATACTGATTTTTTATCCAGTATTTTTTGCCAACTGCCACAGCCCGTGTAACGCCGCTGTTGCAGCGGCCTCGCGCACTGCGACGCGATCGCCGTCAAATAGGTGGCATTCCGCTTCGACGAGCATGCCCCCACTGGTGGCATTGTTCACCGCATAGGCCAACCACACCGTCCCAACCGGCTTGCCAACACTGCCGCCATCGGGACCGGCAACGCCGCTGATCGCAACAGCAATGTCAGCTGCGCTGCGCAAGACCGCACCGGCTGCCATGGCACACACCACTTCTTCACTGACCGCCCCAGCACGTTCAATAAGCGCCGCTGGCACACCGAGGAGCTCAGACTTGGCGCTGTTGCTGTAAGTCACGAACGCACGCTCGAACCACTGCGAGCTGCCGGGACGATCGGTGCACATCACCGCAACCAACCCGCCAGTGCAGGATTCAGCTGTCGCCATCATCGCACCGCGCGAGCGCAGCCAAGTGGCGAGCGCATCGAGGGTTTTCTGTAGTTCAGTCATGCGATCTACGCCCTCCAACTGGTGCTGTTCAACGGCTAAGCGCCACCTGATTACGCGCCTGTGCGCTGGTATGATCGCAGTGATGAATACCGCCAGCCAAGCCCCGACCCAAACCCCGATGATGCGTCAGTACTTGCGCATCAAAGCCGAACAGCCCGACACATTGCTGTTTTACCGCATGGGTGACTTCTACGAGCTCTTTTTCGAAGACGCCAAGCGCGCGTCCCAGCTGCTCGGTATCACCCTGACTAAGCGCGGTCATTCGGGCGGCCACCCGATCCCCATGGCTGGCATTCCGGTGCACTCAGTCGACAACTATCTCGCACGTTTGCTGCGCGCAGGCGAGTCCGCGGCAATCTGCGAGCAAGTCGGCGACCCGGCCACCAGCAAAGGCCCGGTCGAACGTAAAATCGTGCGCGTGCTCACCCCAGGAACCGTCACCGACGACGCACTCCTGCCCGAGCAAAGCGCGGCTTTGTTGGTCGCGGTCGCAAGTGCATCTGGGCGACACGGGCTTGCCGTGCTGGACGTCGCCGGCGGGCGATTCAGCCTGCTCGAGGCCGAGGGAGACGACGCGCTCGCAAGCGAGCTCGACCGCCTGCAACCGGCCGAATTGCTGCACACAGAGGACCAACTCACCCCACCGCTGCCCGATATCGCAACGGCGCGTCCAAGCTGGCACTTCGATCCAGTCTCCGCGCAAGATCAATTGTGTCGTCTGTTTGGCACACGCGGTCTCACGGGATTTGGCGTGGAATCACTGACTTTGGCGCTCGGCGCCGCTGGCGCAGCATTGCAATACGTGCGCGACACCCAGCGTGCAGCTCTGCCGCACATCAACAGCCTGCAAGTCGAATCCCGCAGTGAAAGCTTGGTGCTCGATGCGGCCAGCAGGCGCAACCTTGAGATCGACCGCAATCTCGCAGGTGGTCGTGACAACACCTTGCTCGCCACCGTCGACACCACCGTCACCGCTCCCGGCGCGCGCCTTTTGGCACGCCGCATCAGCCGGCCGCTGCGCCAAGGCGAGATGCTCGACGGGCATTTCGCCTTGCTCGACGCCATGATCGACACAGCAACTGCCGACACCCTGCGCGACACCTTGCGCGGCTGCGCGGACATCGAACGGGTCTGTGCACGCATCGCATTGCGCAGTGCTCGCCCGCGCGACCTCACCGGACTGCGTGACACACTCGGCGCGGTGCCAGCCCTGCAAAAAGTCTTAGCCAACCCCGGTCTGACCACCCCAGCGCAGGGTCTGCAACAAGCCTTGACCCTCGACGATGACACCGAGGACCTTCTGCACCGCGCTGTGATTGAAGATCCGCCGGTGCTCGCGCGCGACGGCGGCGTGATCAAACCCGGTTACGACCCAGAACTCGATGAACTGCGCCAGTTGCAGACCGACAACAGCGGATTTCTGGATGCACTTGAAACGCGCGAGCGCGAACAGACAGGGCTTGCAAATTTAAAGGTCGGTTACAACCGTGTGCACGGCTATTTCATTGAGTTGCCGCGCAGTCAAGCCGGCGCCGTACCCACCCACTACACTCGCCGGCAGACCCTCAAAAACGCCGAGCGCTACATCACCGAAGAGCTTAAGGCGTGGGAGGACAAAGTGCTCTCCGCCAAGGACCGAGCGCTGGCCCGTGAGCGCACGCTCTACGATGAACTCCTCGGCACTTTGGTGGACCGACTTCCCGGCCTGCAAGCACTGGGCGCCGCGCTGGCTGAACTCGACGTCCAGACCTGTTTGGCAGAGCGTGCCACCACACTGAATTGGTGCAGACCCCAATTTGACACCAAGCCGGGCATCGCGATTGACGGCGGCCGGCACCCGGTGGTCGAACCACTGCTGGACGCGCCATTTGTGGCCAACGATCTGCACCTCGACGCCGAGCGCCGCATGTTGTTGATCACCGGTCCCAACATGGGTGGTAAATCGACCTACATGCGGCAGATTGCGCTGATCGCGATCCTCGCGCACGCCGGAAGCTACGTCCCCGCTGACCGCGCAACACTTGGGCCTCTGGACCGCGTTTTCACGCGCATTGGCGCGTCGGACGATCTCGCCTCCGGGCGTTCAACCTTCATGGTTGAGATGACAGAGGCTGCCAATATTCTGCACAACGCCAACGCGCACAGCTTGGTGCTGATGGACGAAATCGGGCGAGGCACAAGCACCTACGACGGCCTTGCTCTGGCCTGGGCCTGTGCCGAACAACTGGCCCGACACAACCGCGCCATGACGTTGTTCGCGACCCACTACTTCGAGCTCACCGCCTTGCCAGGCCGGGAATCATCGGTTGAGAACGTCCACCTCGATGCACGTGAACATGACGGCGACATCGTGTTCTTGCACCGTGTCAAAGCTGGCCCAGCGAGCCAGAGCTACGGCTTGCAAGTGGCCAAACTCGCGGGCTTGCCCGCCACCGTGGTCGCCGCCGCAGCAGCCAAACTCGGGGAGCTCGAGTCAAGGCAAGACGACAATGACATCCGTGCCACCACAATGCCCCAGACCGAGCCTCAACACCCGCAACTCGGACTCTTTGCAAGCCCCGATGACACGCCTATCCGCCGCTACCTCGACGCAGTCGATCCAGACGACGTCAACCCCAGGCAAGCGCAGGCAATGCTCTACGAACTCATCGAGTTAGCGCGTACTTGACGCCGCGTGGTAACGTAAAAGCATGAGCGCATTTACCAATGTGGGGGTCATCGTCCGCAAACAAGACCACTCTGTGGCGGACACCCTCAACGACATACACGCTCTCTTGCAACGCAAGGGATGCACTGTTTACTTAGATCACAGCACCGCAGGCATGGTCGAGGGCATGACAACCGTTGGCTGTGACGCCATTGGCGGACACTGCGATCTGGCCATTGTCGTCGGCGGCGACGGCACGCTGCTCGCCAGCGCGCGCGATCTCGTGGACTTCGGCGTGCCGCTGGTTGGCGTCAACCGAGGCCGGCTTGGCTTCCTCACTGATGTGCACCCCGACGAGAAACTGCTGCAACTCGCCGCCATCCTCGAAGGCGACTATGTCCCCGACGAGCGACTGATGCTGCGCATGGACGTCGAGCGCGACGGCGAAGTCATGTCAACCGATTCGGCGTTCAACGACGTCGTGATCCGCAACACGCAAATGCTGCGAATCGTCGACTTCGAAGTCTATATCGACGGGTCTTTCGTCAACCATCAGCGCGCTGACGGCATCATCGTCAGCACGCCATCGGGTTCGACCGCCTACTCCCTCTCCAACGGCGGACCCATCGTCAACCCGCAGTTGCAGGGCATCATTTTGCAACCTATCTGCCCACACACGTTGAGCAGCAGACCGCTTGTGGTGCCAGAGGACTGCACGATTGAAATCGCGGTGTGTGACGACGGCGCGCCGAACGCGCAAGCGGTGTGCGACGGCCAGCTCTACCACCACGTCCAGCGCGATGACATCGTGCGCATCCGCCGCAAACGGCGCCACCTGACGCTGTTGCACCCAAGCGACTACGACTACTTTCAAATCTTGCGCGCCAAGCTGAATTGGCGATGATTTGCAGCGGGTCGCAGCACCCGCTGTGCACCGCCAGTGCAGATCGGGAATCAAACCATGCTTGAACATTTGCGGGTTCGCGACTTTGCCATCATCGACAGCGTCGAGGTTGATTTTCGCGGCGGCCTAACCGCCCTGACCGGCGAGACGGGTGCCGGAAAATCCATTCTGCTCGACGCCATCAGTTTGGTGTTGGGCGACCGCGCCGCGCGCGGCAGCGTGCGCGACGGCGCAGAGCGCGCTGAAATTGAAGCCACCTTTTTAGTCGATCCAGACAGTGACGCGGCAGCCTGGCTCGCAGCGCACGACCTTGACGACGATGGCGTGTGCACGCTCAGGCGCGTGGTCAGCCGAGACGGGCGCTCGCGGGCCTACATCAATGGCCGCACCGCCGCCACGCAGACCCTGCGCGAACTCGGGGAAATGCTGGTGCACATCCACGGTCAACACGAACACCAACACCTCACACGCTCCGAGCGGCAACGGCTGATCGTGGACGCGCGCGCGGGCATTCAGGATGACCTCGACCAGCTCCAATCACTTCACACCGCGTGGCGCGAAGCGCGCGAGGCACTGCAAAACGCACAGAGCGAGCACGCCGCGCGCAGCGACCGGCTCGACATGCTCACCTTTCAGGTGCAGGAGTTGCAAAATCTCAGCCTGGACGCCGCCGGCATCGAGCAACTGTTCAGTGAGCACACCCGTTTGAGTAACGCCGAGAGCTTGGTCCAAGCTACCCAAGAACTGCTCGACGCGAGCTTCGACGGCGAGCACTCGGCGCACGACCAACTCAGCCGCGCGCACCGCCAAGCGCTCGAACTTGCCGGCACAGACACCCAGTTGGCGCAGTTACCCGAGTTGATCAACAACGCGCTGATCAACTTGGATGAAGCCGCGGCCATGGCGCGCAACTACCTCGCCGACCTCGAAATCGACCCGGCAAGGCTCGCGAGCGTCGACGAGCAAATGTCGCTGGTTCACGGCCTCGCGCGCAAACACCAGACCGAGGGCAGCGCCCTGCCCGCGCTGCGTGCCCAACTCGAAACAGAACTTGGCAGCCTGACCCAAGCGGCGCGATCACCAGCGGAACTCGAAGCTCAAGCCGAGGCCGCACACGCGGCATATTTACAATGCGCTAGAGAGGTCAGCGCGGCGCGAAGCCGCGCAGCCAATGCACTCTCCGAGGATGTCACCGCAGAACTGCAAACGCTTGGCATGGGCGGCGGTCAGTTTGTGGTCGAGGTCAATGAAGACCCAGCGCACGCCGCCGCGCACGGCATCGACCGCATCGAACTCTGCGTCAGCGCCAACCCAGGGCAACGGCCCAAGCCGCTGGCAAAAGTGGCCTCTGGCGGCGAGCTGTCGCGCATCAGCCTCGCGATTCAGCTGATTGCATCGCGCTACGCGTCGGTGCCTTCGCTCGTCTTTGACGAGGTGGACGCAGGCATCGGCGGCGGCGTCGCCGAGATTGTCGGCCGACAGCTACGCGAACTTGGCGAGCGCTGCCAAGTCATGTGCGTGACCCACTTGCCACAAGTTGCAAGCCAGGCACACCATCATATCGCGGTCAGCAAGTCGGTTGCAGACGGCCAGACCCAAACCACACCGGTCACACTCAGCGGGAAATCGCGGGTTGACGAAATCGCCCGCATGCTCGGCGGACTGAAGATGACCAACAAGGTCCGCTCGCACGCGCGGGAAATGCTCGGCGAGCACTGAGCCACAACGGCTGGGCTACACTCAGTGGCCTGTGATCGATCCACACGACGCGGTTCTGGAGAACCCATGCACGTTCGAACTTCCGTCTTTTTGTTGGCCGGTCTGTGCCTGTTACTTCAGGGCTGTGCCGCGTTCATGCTGCCCAAGGCGCACCGCCACCCAATGCAGCAGGGCAACCTGATTGATGCCGAACAGCGCGCGCTGTTGCGCGAGGGCATGAACACGGAACAAGTGCGCTACCTGATTGGCGAACCGTCACTTGGCAATATCGCCCAACCTGATACCTGGCTGTACATCTACAACAGCGGCGCCCTGCTCGAACCCGGTATTAACCACCTGCTGGCGCTGACCTTCGACGGTGCAGGTACGCTGGTTGCCATCGACAACCGCTACGCACCAGAGAGTGCGCAGGCGGCCTACCGCGCCGAGACCCGCCGCGACTTCGACTGAGTCGCTGAGGTCTTAGCGGTACCTCAAAGTGACCCGAATCAACTGTAGCGAGATTGCGCGCGGCGGATAAAGGCGTCGACCATCGCGCGGTTCACTTCGCGAAACACCGGCCCGGCGGTCATACCAAGCAAGCGGTTACTGAATTCAAACTCAAGTGACAAACTGACCACGGAACCCTCGGCTTCGTCGTCAAAGCGCCATTCACCCTCGAGTGAGCGAAACGGTCCGCGCACCAGCGCGATGCCCAAGCGGTGCGGCGCATCGAGTTGATTACGGGTTGTGAAGCTCTGCCTCAGCGGGCCTTTGCTGACCGTTATTTCCGCGGTTTGGCTGTGCTCATCGCGCGCGAGCAGGCGCGATCCACTGCACCAGGGCAGGAATTCCCCATAGTGTTCCACGGCGGCGACCAACTCGTACATTTGCTGCGCGCTGTAGGCCACACGTTTTGTTTCAACCAACTTTTGCATAGGGAGCCACTGCTCGGCGTCATCGCGCCTTGAAGTATGGCGCATCAGTGCAGGAACTGCGCGGAGCGTCTAGGCACAAGCGGTACGGTATACTGCTGCGACTATGGCGAAGAAAAAGAAAGACAGCGGACACGGTGGCTCGACCATCGCACTCAACCGCAAAGCCAAATTCGACTACCAAATCGAAACGCGCTACGAAGCGGGCATCTCCCTGCTCGGCTGGGAAGTGAAAAGCCTGCGCGCTGGCAAGGTGCAACTCAACGAAAGCTATGTGTTCGTGCGCCAGGGCGAGGCCTTTCTGATTGGCTGCCACATCTCACCGATGACCTCGGCGTCCACCCACGTTGACACCTCGCCCATGCGCTCACGTCGCTTGCTGCTGCACCGCCGCGAACTCAACGCGTTGATCGGGTCGGTTGAACGCAAGGGTTACACCCTGGTGCCGATGGCACTTTACTGGAGCCGCGGGCGCGTGAAGCTCGAAGTCGGCCTCGGCAAGGGCAAAAAGACGCACGACAAACGCGCCACTGAAAAAGACCGCGACTGGCAGCGCGACCGCCAACGCGCGCTGCGGCGCGGCTAAAAAACCTGGGGGCTCTACAGCCACTCACCCACTAGGGCAGCAGCCGCGTCCACTGCGCTGTGGCGCCGCTCTGCTCTGCAATCATTTCAAGGTATTGTGCGTGCGCGTCTAGCTCACTGGCATCAGCCTTGACCACCCGCGTTACGCCGCTGACCTCGATCCCGCCACCGCCGGCATCTTGCGTGGCCGACACGTCATCAGCGGCGAGTTCTAACGCACTCTGCCCGCCGGTCATCAGCAGAAAGACGTCTGCCAGAATCTCGGAGTCGAGCAAAGCGCCGTGTAGCTCACGCCCGGAATTGTCCACTTCGAGTCGCTTACACAAGGCATCTAGGCTGTTGCGCTGGCCCGGGTACATGCGACGCGCCATCGCCAGCGTGTCGAGCACGCTGCAGTGTTCGGAGATGTTGTTGCGACCCAAGCGCGCGAGCTCGGCGTTCAGAAAGCCGACATCAAACGGTGCGTTGTGGATCACAAGCTCCGCGCCGTCAACAAACGACAGGAATTCATCGACAACCTCTTCAAAGCGCGGCTTGTCGATCAAAAAGGCGTCGGTGATGCCGTGCACCGCGAGCGCACCGGCGTCAACTTCGCGGTCAGGTTGCAAGTATTGGTGGTAGTGGCGACCGGTCAAGCGTCGGTTGGCGATTTCAACGCCACCGATTTCAATCACGCGGTGACCGCTTGCCGGGTCGAGGCCGGTGGTTTCGGTGTCGAGCACAATCTGGCGCACTGTCTCAGTCCTCGAGGGCGTCGATGCCGCGGTTGGCAAGTTGATCGGCGCGTTCATTCTCAGCGTGACCAGCGTGGCCCTTGACCCATTTCCAGTCAACCGTGTGCACTGATGCCGCCGCGTCGAGCGCCTGCCAAAGCTCGGCGTTTTTGACGGGTTTCTTGGCCGCCGTGCGCCAACCGTTGCGCTTCCAATTGGCCAGCCACTCGGTGATGCCTTTGCGCACGTACTGGGAATCGGTGGTGAGCACCACACTGCAAGGACGCGTTAGCGCCTCGAGTGCGCGGATTGCCGCGGTGAGTTCCATGCGGTTGTTGGTGGTCTCGGGTTCACCGCCGAAGAGCTCGCGCTCGTGTTCTCCAGCGCGCAAAATCGCGCCCCACCCGCCTGGCCCGGGGTTGCCGCGGCACGCGCCGTCGGTGAAGATCTCTACTGGCTCTGACATATCAACCCTGGCACTCACGTGATCGCATTCGCTGAGCCATTATACCCACAGAAGATGCAGCCAGTCGGCCAAGGCCGCACCCTCTCGCCCGCCGCTAAGCTGGCTCAGGACGATGGGTTCTCGCGGTGTGAGCGTCGCTCGTTCGAGTGCCTAGCAAAAGCGCCTGCAACAACCGTGTTGCGCTTGGGTTGGCGTGCGCGTGCAATCTGCGCTGGGGTCATTGGGATCGTCTGCTTGCGCGCCAGCAACACATAAACAGGCGCGCCAAACTCCCGCACGGCTCGGACTGTCAGCCGGAGTTTGCCACCGCTCGGCTGTGCACCCCAGGCCACCGCCGGCCCGACGCCAACGCGCTCAGTGACTTTGAAATCGAGCACTGACAACCAGTCAGCAACCCGGCTTGGGCTGTAGAAGTGACCGCGCCACGGCATGCCACGGCGCCAGCGCAACAACGCGCGCCGCAGGCCCCAACCGCTCCATAAATTGAACCCAATCAACACCAGAAAACCGTCGTCTGAGAGCACCCGATTGGCCTCGCGCAGCACTTGGTGCGGCGTGCTTGAAAAATCGAGGGTATGAGGCAGATAGACGACCTGAATCGAGCCGTCTTCAAAGGGCAGCTGCAGCGCGTTGCCAACGACATCCGCTCCGACAGCGCCTCCTCGGGTGTCGAGCAGCACCTGGCGCAAAGTCGCGGTGTCATCGAGCAGTCGCCCGTCGGGGCCGAGGTCGCCAATCTGTAACGCTCGGTGGCCAAACACACGCGGCAAATGATTTGCGAGACGCCGCCGCGCGTTGCGCAACAAGGCGCGGCCGACTGGCGCTGCGTACCAACGCGCTAAGTAGGGGTGTTGATCCACCCAGCGAATCTGATCGTCCGTTAGGTTATTCATGAAATAAATCCGCCAACCCACTGGAAACGCTGCAAGAATTGCCCCGTATGCTAGCCTTCTTGTTGGTTCGTCGCAAACCACCAGCAGGGCCCTGGGTCGTCCAGACTAACAGCCTGTTCAGGTGCGTACCGACGCGGCCAACAGAACAAGCCTGCTTTGCGAATCCGGGCGCTAGACGTGAACACCGTTGGACAGATCACTGCCATGATGAAACTGATACTGACAAACGAAGAAGGCGACGCGAAGGAATTCGTGCTCGACCGACCGATCACTGAAATTGGGCGGCGCAGCGGAAATGATATTCAGCTCTCTGGACGCGATGTCAGCGGGTTGCACGCGCTGATTGAAAGCGACGGCCAACGCCACACGTTGGTTGACCGCGACAGCACCAATGGCACTTGGCTCAATGGCAACCGCCTGACCCAGCCGCTGGAGCTGACCGCTGGCACCGCGTTGCGCATTGGCAAGTGGAACATCTCGGTTCGCGAGATGGCCGGGTCGCCAGTTGCTTTGCCCGCCCTCGCAGATGGCGAGGACGAACAAATCGACCAGCCTTCATCAGGCACAGCGCTCGACACTGCCAACATCGGATCTGACGGAGCCGTCGCCCTCAACGGTGTGATGGCGGATGGGATCGCCTCAGATGGGGTCGCAACCAACGGCAACGCTCAGATCACGATCCACTCTGGCATCAAAGCGGGCAGCACAATAGATATCGTCAAAGCGGTCACAACTGTCGGGCGGCCTGGCGTACAGGTTGTTGCGATCAACCGCCAAGCCGACGGCTACTACGCGCTGCACGTCGAGACCCTGCAGTGCAACGACAAAGCCACGGTCAACGATCAAGAACTCGAAGAATTACCGGTCAAACTGGGCCACGGTGACACTTTGCGTGTCGCAGGCACTGAAATTCGCTTCGAGTTCAAAGCAGCGGGCTGACGCGCCCGCGAGCTTCCCAAACGGGCAACCTTCAGTTGCCCAGTGTGATGCGGGCTTAGCTTAGCCCGGGAACACGCCCGTAGAGAGATAGCGATCACCACGGTCACACACGATCGAGGCCACGGTTGCATTCTCAAGCGTCTGCGCAAGTTGCAGCGCCACGTGCATCGCCCCGCCAGATGAGATGCCGGCGAATATCCCCTCTTCGACCGCCAGGCGGCGAGTCATCTCTTCGGCTTCGTGCTGCGTCACTTCGACAATCTGATCGACGCGGTCGCGCTCGAAAAACGCAGGCAAATAGGCTTCGGGCCACGCCCGAATGCCCGGAATTTGCGCACCCTCACCAGGCTGTACACCGATAATTTGCACGGCCGGGTTTTGTTCTTTGAAATAGCGCGACAGCCCCATAATCGTGCCTGTGGTGCCCATGGTGCAGACCATGTGCGTGAGACCGCCCGCGGTGTCGCGCCAAATTTCAGGGCCGGTTGTGCGGTAGTGCGCGTCTGGGTTGTCGGGATTGGCAAATTGATTGAGCACTTTGCCCTCACCGCGCGCCTCCATCGCCAAGGCCATGTCGCGCGCGCCCTCCATGCCCTCAGCCTGGGTCACCAGAATCAGTTGTGCACCGTAGGCCTGCATCAGCTGGCGCCGCTCAAGCGACAGGTTGTCAGGCATGATCAACACCATGCGATAACCGAGGATGGTCGCCGCCATCGCGAGCGCAATGCCGGTGTTGCCACTGGTTGCCTCGATCAGCGTGTCACCCGGTGCAATCTCACCGCGCTCAGCCGCGCGCGCAATCATGTTCAGTGCTGGGCGGTCTTTGACCGACCCCGCCGGGTTATCCCCTTCAAGCTTGGCCAACACGGTGTTGCTGCGCGTGTTCTGCGCCATGCGCTGCAACGCCACCAGACGGGTGTTGCCAATGCGTTGATCCAGGGTTGCATAGTCGGTCACGTCTGCGTCTCCAGCCAGTTGCCAACACGCTCAACAAAGGGGTGCGTGCCAGTGTGTTGTTGATAGGGGTTGTGCCGCTGCGCGTGCGGGTACCTGCGCAACCACGTGAATTGCCGCTTGGCGAGTTGCCGGGTTGCGGTCAAGGCGTCGGCGCGAAATCGGTCAAGATCACCTTCACCGCTGAGATACCGCCAGGCTTGGCGGTAACCCACACTGCGCATCGAGGGCAAATCCGCGTGCATGCGCGCATCTTCGCGCAGCGCCGCCACCTCGTCGAGAAAGCCCTCAGCCAACATCGCATCAAAGCGAGTCTCAATCAATTGGTGCAATTGCGCACGCGGCTCGGGCCAGAGCACGAGCTCGAGCGGCTGCAATGACACGCTGCGGGTGGCAGGTTCACGCTGCCAATCGCTGATAGCACGTCCGCTGACATGCCAAACCTCGAGGGCGCGCAGTGTCCTCTGTCGATCATTCGCAGCTAGCTTCTGGTGGGTCTCTGGGTCCACACGCGCAAGCTCTTCGCGCAAAGCAGCCAAACCCTCTTTAACCACACGAGCCTCAAGTGCCGCGCGCACCTTAGGCTCGGCTTGTGGCAGCTCATTGAGTCCCTCAAGCAAGGCCCGGAAATACAGCATCGTCCCGCCCACCAAGAGCGGCACCCGTCCGGCCGCCACGGCGTCGTGAATGGCCTTGGTTGCGTCGCGGCAGAACTCCGCCACCGAGTAGGCGTGCCACGGGTCGACGATATCCACCAAACGGTGTGGCCACGCGGCGAGGGTATCGGCGTCGGGCTTAGCGCTACCAATGTTCAAACTGCGGTAGACCAACGCTGAATCGACACTGATTAGATCGCAGCCAAAGTGTTCTGCGAGTGAAATCGCAAGCGCAGTCTTGCCAGAAGCGGTCGGGCCATAGAGGCAAATGACAGGAATGGGCGCGGGAGTCGTCGTCATTGTCCGCGCAAAAAAAGGGCATCAAGTGACCGCATGTCCAGCCTGACCCAGGTTGGCCGCCCGTGATTGCACTGGCCGCTGTTCGGTGTGCGCTCCATGTCACGCAACAAGGCGTTCATCTCATCGCGTGTGAGCTGACGGTTGGCACGAATCGAACCGTGGCACGCCATGCTGCTGAGCACGGCATTGCTCTGCGCCTCAATGCGCTGACTGTCACCGGTGCAATCAATGTCTGCAAGCACGTCGCGCAGTAACTGCGCTGCGTCCGCACGGCGCAACAACACCGGCAATTCCCGCACGGTGACATCTTGCGGGCCAGTGCGATCGACGCCGAGGCCAAAGCCCGCAAAGCGCTCGCTGTGACGTTCGGCAAGGTCAGCTTCGCGTTCGCTCACTGGTACCGAAACCGGCACCAACAGCGGCTGAGTGCGCACCCCCTGCTCAGCGTATTGCTGCTTGAGATGCTCGTAGGTGATGCGTTCGTGCGCTGCGTGCATATCGACCAAGATCACACTGTCTTCCGCCTCGGCAAGAATAAACACGCCGTGTATTTGGGCGAGCGCCACACCGAGTGTTGGCAAGCTGTTGTCAGAATTCGTGCGCTCGTCGTCACGCAGCAGTTCGGCGTAGTCACCTCGCACATCAGACACCGCAGCCCCGACACCCGGCGGACTGGCGCGCACCAGACCCATCGAAGACTGAACCGGCGCTGATTGGCTCAGCGAACTTGTGACCACAGGCGCAGGCATCCTGCCAGGCTGTTGCGGTGGGGCTTGCGTGGGAGGCACGGTACTGAGCACTGAGGCCCCTGCACCGCTGCTGTCGCTTGGTCGCACCGAGGCGACGGCAGTCGCAAGGGTGCGGTAGACCGCGTCGTAGACGCGCCTGGACTCGCGAAAGCGCACCTCGGTTTTTGCTGGGTGGACATTGACGTCGACCATCTCGCTCTCGATCTCGAGATAGAGCACAAACGCCGGGTGGCGGCCGTGGTACAGCACATCACTGTAGGCTCGCTTGACTGCGTGCGCGATCAACTTGTCCCGCACCAAACGCCCGTTGACATAAAAAAACTGCATGTCCGCCTGGCTGCGTGAGAAGGTCGGCTCCGCGAGCCACCCTGACAACCTCATGCCATCAACGGCGTGGCCAACTTCAAACGCGTGTTCAGCAAAGCCCGCGCCGAGCACATCGCGCATCCGGTTGGCCGCAAGTCCGTTGGTCGCGGGCCAATTCACAACCGATTTGCGGTTGTGGTGCAGTTCGAAGGCAACGTCGCTGTGCGCCAGTGCCAGGCGCTTGACGACCTGCTGCACCTGATCAAACTCGGTGCGCTCTGCTCGCAGAAATTTGCGCCTAGCGGGCAGATTGAAGAAGAGATCGACAACATCGACCGTGGTCCCAACGGCGTGGGCCGCTGGGCGTGGTGGCGTGGGTGCACCGTCAAGGTCGCACTCAACTTCCCACGCAGAATCGGCGTCTGCGGTGCGCGAGCACAAGCGCAACCGCGACACCGACGCCACGCTTGGCAGTGCCTCGCCGCGAAAACCCATGGTCGAGACTGACATCAAGTCGTCGCTGCTGGCGATTTTGCTGGTGGCGTGTCGAGTCAGGGCGAGCGCCAAATCCTCGCGGTCAATACCGCGGCCGTCATCGCGCACACGCACACGTCGCGCCCCGCCCTGTTCAACCTCGACCACGATGCGGGTAGCGCCGGCATCAAGGCTGTTTTCAACCAATTCCTTAACGATCGAGGCAGGCCGTTCAACCACTTCGCCAGCGGCGATTTGATTGATAAGGGCATCAGGGAGGCGGTGAATGCTCATGAGCGCCATTGTGCCACGGCGCGGCGCAACTGCGGATCGCAGTGCCGTCAGTTTGAGGCCAGGTCGACCCGATAACGACGATAAAATGCTGTGCCAAATGGCGGGTTGGCCTTGAAGTGATCGACCACGCCGTTGCCAATCGCGGCGGCCACGCGCTCTTGGTAACTGGTCGTCACCAGACGCTGCTCTTCCTTGGGGTTAGAGATAAACCCAACCTCGACCAACACCGAGGGCACATCGGGAGCTTTGAGCACGACAAAACTCGCGTGCTCCACCGATTTTTTGTGAAGTTTGTTCACTTTACCTATGCGCCGCAGCACGTTCTCGGCCACGCCGACGCTGGTCTCACGGCTCGCGCTCTGCGAGAGATCGACCAGAATTTTTGCCAGAGCATCGCTCTGCTCCGCCAAGTGCAGGCCGCCAACCCGGTTGCCCTGCTTGGCTGACAAGAATCGCCTTGCAGCTGAACTGGCGCCCCGGTTTGACAAGACGTACACCGAAGAACCCGAGGCACTCTCTTGATCAAACGCGTCCGCGTGCAGCGAGATCAGCAAGTCAGCCTGACTCTCGCGCGTGATATTGACCCGCTCTTTCAGGCCGAGGTATTCGTCGTCAGTGCGCACCAAAACGGGCTTTATGCCGCTGACTGCGCTGAGCATGCGATGCAAACGTTTGGCAATCGCCAGCACCACGTCCTTTTCAAGTGTTGACGACTGCCCGACAGCACCTGGGTCATTGCCACCGTGTCCGGCATCAATGGCGACAACGATATCTTCCAGGCGCGGCGCAACCAATGCATCGGGCTCGCCGTTGCTCAACGCGGCAGAAGCTGGTCGCCTGACAACCTGTTGCTGTGTCGTGCTCTGCGCTGCGGTGCTCTGGGTTGCAGCACCGTCGATTGGTGAAATATCGAGCACAATGCGGAAGTGGTTGCCGGCGGTCGCATCGAGGTAGGTGGTGTGCGCCTCCGCTGCGATCTGGGTTTCAATCACGAGGCGCAGGTCGTCACCGTCACGCACGCCACTGCGCAAACTCTTCAGCAGTGGGTCACTGCCAAAGGCACTGGTTAATTCGCGCGCAACTTTAGTATCTGGCAGGTCGACAACAATCCGGTTTGGTGAACTCAAGCTGAAGTTTTTCTGCCGCACGGCGCGGTCGAGATCGAGCACCAGACGGGTGTGACTCTCGTAGGCTTTGTAACGCAATCCGAGCAAGCGCGCAGGATCCTCTGCGAGCGCGTTACTTGGCCAAACCAACGTTGTGGCAACGCCGATTAAGCAGGCAACGACAGCACAATTTGAAATTCGAATGGGGCCCATTGACACGTCAGCGATTGCGTAAATTACCCGGCTTAGCGCCAAGATTCGAATTCGGAAAAGCCAGGCCAGCTCAGCGTGGCACGCGTCTAAAAAGTGGCGCGTGACACGCAGCCACTGGAGGGGCTCGCGTCTTGACAAGTAAAGACTGTGACAGCGATTCCGCAAGCGAATTTGCTCGCTTTTTCAGTGCCTTGAATCCCGGGAAAAATCGACTACTGATTGCGTCGAGAATTGCTATCTAGTTGTTTTGTATTGACATTGCGCCAAATGCGAGGTGCTGCTTGAGGGGTGTAAAGGCTTGCAAAAATGTGATTACGTGTGACGCCGCGTCAAGCTGACGTCGCGCCCACCGCCGACCGCGTCCGAAAGTGCGATGCGGTGAGTCCAATCAGGCAGTACGCCAGTGCCACGATCTGGCCATTCGATGAGCCAAATGGCAGGGTCAGCGGCGAGGTCGTCGAGCCCTAAATCCAACAACTCCACGGCGCTCGCCAGGCGGTACAAATCCAGATGGTGTACGACCGAGTTGCCAAGGTAATACGACTCTATGAGTGTGTAGGTCGGACTCCTCACGTGGGAGAGCTGACCCAGAGCCGAGAGAAAGCCTCGCGCAAACGTGGTCTTGCCCGCGCCGAGATCGCCGTGCAAATGCACCCAAGCTGGCGCCTTGATGGACTGCCCAAGGCGCGCTCCAAAGGCGAGCGTGGCCGCCTCATCAACAAGAAATTCTTGGGAATGTACCGTGAGATCTGCGGTCATGTACGAAAGCGATCCGCGTCAGTGCTGCCAAGACGGTGCGTACAAAGATTCGATTGATTGCACCACACCGCTGCCAAAGCCAACCCCGATCTCGCCGGTGATGCGTTCGAGCAAATCCGGTTGCGCCGAAAAATTCACCACGTTTTCAGCGTCGAACAGATCCCGCGCCACATGGTATTCATCGCCAAAGCCGTCGGCGAGTCCAAGCGAGACAGCCTGCTCACCAGTCCAGAAGCTGCCGCTGAAGATCGATTCATCCTCTGACAATCGCTCGCCACGGCCACCGCGCACGGCGTCTTTGAATTGCTCGTGTATTTGATTCATGAGCGTGCGCATGTGCGCCACGTCCTGTTCATTGACGGGCGAAAACGGATCGAGCATCGCCTTGCTCTCTCCTGATGTGATCAGCCGTCTCTCGACGCCGAGCTTTTCCATTGCGCCAGTAAACCCAAAGCCGTTACTTATCACGCCTATTGAACCGACGATGCTCGCCTTATTGACGTAAATCGTGTCAGCTGCCGCGGCGATGAAATAGCCCCCGGAAGCTGCGACGTCGTGGACCACGGCCGCCACGGGCACCCCGGGGTACTCGGCTTTCAAGCGCGTAATTTCATCGTAAATCAGTGACGATTGCACCGGACTGCCACCGGGACTATTGAGACGCAGCACCACGCCAGCGGTGTTCTCGTCTTCAAAGGCAGACACCAACGCCGGTCGCACTGCGGCGAGAGACAAACCGTCAGATTGGATTGGCCCTGCAAAGTCGATTAACGCAGTGTGTGACTCTGGCGCACTGCTTTGCCAATTGGCAAATTGGCCGCGGAATGACACCGCTGTGATCACGAGAATGTAGGCCACCAACAAAAACCGGAAAAAAATACTCCACCGCCGCGCGCGACGTTGCTCTATCAGCCCGGCGGTCG
The DNA here is from genome assembly GCA_937925815.1 of uncultured Granulosicoccaceae bacterium. Taxonomy (GTDB): domain Bacteria; phylum Pseudomonadota; class Gammaproteobacteria; order CALCKW01; family CALCKW01; genus CALCKW01. Next base: position 22,768 of record CALAMQ010000075.1, read on the forward strand.
CCAGACGCTCAATCGCTTTGCGTTCCCACTGATCAGCTTTGGCTTCAGTTTGGTGTTCCATGCGCTCTCTTAAAATTGTTGTAGTGAATGACATCTGATTCAACACGGACCGTGCCACGTGCCTAGAGTTGCAGTGCACGGTCCCAAGGCGTCGGCACGGGCAGCTCAAAAACCCGCTCACCGCGCCAATCGAAGGCGAGTTTCGCGCTGTGCAAATGCATGCCGCGGCAACCGGCGGCCGCAAAGCGACGGTTGGCGGCGTGGTTGCCGTACTTAGTGTCACCGACAACTGGGTGACCCTGCTCCGACGCGTGGACACGGATCTGATGGGTGCGGCCGGTCTCAATGCGTACGCGGACCAAGGTGCAAGCGCGTCCGACCTCCAACACGCTGAACTGACTGATCGCCTCGCGCCCACCCGAGTCGGTCGCACTCACCCGCTCACCGCCGCGCAGTTGGTTCTTGCCCAAGGTGTTGGCAATTCGACTGATCCGAGTCGGCCAGCGCCCGAGCACCAGCGCCACGTAATGCTTCTCTACTTGCCGTGCTGCGAGCGCGATTTTGAGCTCGCGGTTGGCGGCCGCGTGTTTGGCAACAAGCAAGCAGCCACTGGTGTCGCGGTCGAGACGGTGCACTAAATCGAGCTCAGTGCCATCGCCACTGCGGCTTTGCCTGAGCGCCTCGATGACCCCGAAAGGCTGCTCACTGCCAGCGTGCACAGCGAGTCCAGCTGGCTTGTTCAATAGGAGGATATCGTCGTCCTCGAACACCGCGGCTTGCTCGAGTTGCTCGATCACCGAATCTGGGACCCGCCGCGCGTGCGCAGGCTGGATGCGCACAGGCGGTATGCGCACCTCATCGCCACTGATCAACCGCCGAGACGGCTTGGCTCGGCCGCCGTTGACACGGACTTCGCCGGTGCGGCAGAGCCGATAAACCACGCTGCGCGGCACCCCACCAAGCGCTTTGAGCAGAAAGTTGTCCAGGCGTTGGCCGTCGCGTCCAGCGTCTACCGTGACCCGGCGCACAGCCGTGCGCTCGGTTTCTGGTACGGAACGTGTTGGGTTCAAAGTGGAGCACCACCGATTGGAAGTGAGTATCGCTTGGTGTACCATTCTACGGGCTTAGCAGAGCAAAGTACGTAACCGCGAGGTCTAAAGGGGTGTTTAACCCGCGCCTCGGCGGCACCATCAACGCTCAGAGCATCCCAAGCGCGACCACTGCAGCCTGCCCATTGATAGCCTACTTTATTAGTAGTGGGCCACCTAGAGGGTCTGGCCCCGCAGTGCCCTGCCCGACACGCGGTTAGCAACGGTGTCGGGGCGCTAAACGAATTTGTACGGGCCAATTGCCCGCTCTAAAGACCTGAAGTTACAGACGCGCGTCAACAGAATTGATGCGCCTCATAAAAGCGGAACTCGCCGCGACCAACGCGCTGCGGCACACAACAAATAACAATACCCGCACCGGATACTGCATGTTTTCAAACGCACACTCTCGCCAGTTGCCCGCGACAGCACAGCCTGTTTACGCGGCTGACACGCCTGCACGGCGTTGGCGCGAAATCGAGCAACGCGTTTGCGGCCCCGTGCGGGCAACCCTGGATTTAACTGATGAAACGAATGCTGATCAACGCGAAGCACGGCGAAGAGCTGCGCGTCGCAGTGGTCGATGGCCAACGCCTCGAAGACCTGGACATTGAGCACGGAGACCGAGAACAACAAAAATCAAACATCTACAAAGGGAAAGTCACCCGCGTAGAACAAAGTTTAGAGGCAGTCTTTGTCGACTACGGTGCTGAGCGCCACGGCTTCCTGCCTTTCAAGGAAGTCGCAAAAAGCTATCTCGCTGATAAAGCCGACGGCAGCAAGCCCACCGTCAAAGAAGGCTTGAAAGAAGGCCAGGAAATCCTGGTCCAGATTGAAAAGGAAGAACGCGGCACCAAGGGTGCGGCGCTGACCACCTATATCAGCCTCGCCGGTCGCTTTCTCGTGTTGATGCCAAACAACGCGCGCGCAGGTGGTGTGTCCCGTCGCATCGAAGGCGAAGACCGCAACGAGCTGCGTCAAATCATGAACGAAGTGACCGTGCCCGAGGGCATGGGGGTGATCGCACGCACCGCAGGCGTCGGGCGCACGCTCGAAGAGATGCAGTGGGACCTCGATTACCAAGCCGAAGTGTGGCGTTCGATTCAGGCCGCGGCGGAGACCCGCAGCGCGCCCTTCTTGGTCTACCAAGAGAGCAACGTCATCGTGCGCGCCCTGCGCGACTACTTCCACAGTGATATCGGCGAAATTCTGATAGACCAAACCGAGCTTTATGAAGAGGCTCGCGGCTTTGTTGAAGTGTGCATGCCGCACAACGCGCGCAAGCTCAAACTCTACGAAGACAGCACACCACTGTTCACGCGGTACCAGATTGAACAGCAGATTGAATCTGCGTTCCAACGTGAAGTGACCTTGCCCTCCGGTGGCGCGATCGTCATCGATCACACCGAGGCCCTGGTTTCGGTTGACGTCAACTCGGCCCGTGCAACCAAAGGTGCGGACATCGAAGAGACCGCGACAAACACCAACCTCGAGGCTGCCACCGAACTCGCCCGCCAGCTCAGGCTGCGCGACCTCGGCGGATTGTTGGTCATTGATTTCATCGACATGTCTGCCAACCGCAATCAAAAAGCGGTTGAGAACCGCCTGCGCGACGCACTGAAAGTGGATCGGGCACGCGTGCAAGTGGGCCGAATTTCCCGCTTTGGCCTGCTCGAGATGTCGCGACAACGGTTGCGTCCGTCGCTTGGCGACGCCTTCCAAGAAGTGTGTCCGCGTTGCACAGGTCAAGGTGCCATTCGCACGGTTGGCTCGCTGTCGCTGTCAATATTACGCCTGATTGAAGACGAGGCCATGAAGGACAACACCGGTCAGGTGCTCGCCCAAGTGCCAACGGACGTTGCAAGCTTGCTGCTCAACGAGAAACGTGCCCAGATCGACCTCATTGAAACGCGGTCAGAGGCACGTGTGTTGATCGTGCCCAACCCCCATCTTGAGACCCCGCAATACCGGCTTGAACGCACACGGCGTTCTGAGCTCGACGAAGACACGCTGAGCCGCCCGAGCTACACCTTCTCCGAGCGTCCAGCCGACCCATCGCCGCAAGACGCAACTGATCAGCGCAAAGGCGAAACCGCCGCAGTGCGCACCGTTGTGCCACAACAACCGGCGCCAACGCCAGCGAAAGGCGCGTCAGAAGGCGCCGCCGGCAGCACCGGCCCCGGTTTTTTCAAACGCGCAGCTTTGCTCGTTGGTGGCCTGTTCAGCAGCTCAGAGAGCGAAGCCGAGCAAAACGGCGCACGCGACAAGGATGCCAAACCGCGCAACGCGAACGCGCGGGGACGCCAGGAAGGTCGTCGCAATGACGGCCGTCGCAACGGCAATGCCCAGCGCGGTGACAACAAGCGCTCAAACAACCGTTCACGTCAGGACAACAACCGTCGCTCAGGTGCGCGGCAGGATGACAAGCGCAACGCCGCCAATGACAGCACGGGCGAGAAAAACAACGCCGCACAACGCGATACAACCGACAAGCCGCGTGGCAATTCACGCGGTGGCCGCGGACGCCGTGGACGCGGCGGTGCCAACAGCGCTAAGCCAGACGAGCAGGCAAACGCTGTCGACCAGCAACAGACGCCTGGTGCAGCCCCTGTAGCGGCTGTTGCAGCTGTCGCGGCGGCACCGGTCACTGCAGATGCACCGATGAGTGAAGCCGAAATCGACGAGGCGGCATTGCGCAAGGCCAACTCAATGCCGGCTTCAGACGGTGCGCAGCCAGGATCTGATTCAGCGGCTGAATCCGAAACATCATCTAGCGGTGGCCGCCGACGTCGCCGCGGCGGACGCGGTCGGCGCGGGCGCAATCGCGGTGAAAAGGCGACCGCTGAAACTGAGTCACAACAAGCAGAATCCGGCGCAGAGTCGAACGGCCAAGCGTCAACGGCCGCGCCTTCTGTGGAGCCTGCCGCACCCAAGCCGGTCGCAACAGCCGCTCCTGCCGCCGCCGCGGCGCCTGCTGCGGCCAAACCACCCGTTGCAACGCCCCCAGCCCCTGCTCAGCCAGTCGCCGCAACTCAGCCAATTGCACAAGTGACCGCTGCGTCGGTGCCAGTGACGGCGCCTGTGCCGGCACCCGTCGCCGCGGCCGCACCTGCGGCGGTTGTCGCAACCACCGCGCCGGTGGCGGCACCTGCACCTGTGACCGAAAAGCCAGCACCGCAAAAAGTGGCATCGGCAGAGACGGCCACCAGTGCCCCGGCCGCCCTGCCTGCCAAGCCGCAAGGTGACCAAGCTGTCACGCGCGGCGCTGACAATGACAGCGGCAACGCCTGACTGACGCGCGCGCAGCCAAACGGGCTGCGCGTGCCTTCACGGCACTTCCCAACTTTCATCGACCACTGGACACGCCACACCGGAAACCGGCCGTGACGCGGTGCACCGATGCAGCACTCACGCCCAGTGTCTCTACACTCAATGTAACTGCGCGAAAATTGCATGCGCCCACTGCATTGTTCCATGTTGTAGAGACCCCCATGTCGAACCCCGAGGACTCCCCGACTACCACCCCTACCGATTCAGCACTGGCTGAGGTGATCACAAAGTACCGTGACGCGACATCCAAAATGCACATGACACTCGATGAATCGGTACAAATCTGCGAACACTTGGCGGATCAAGTACGCCAGAGTGGATACCAGTGCGACGCCATTGTCGGCATCGCCAACGGTGCCTTGCTGCCGACGCACGTGATCGCGGCGCGGCTCGACATGCCCTGCGAGTACATTCGCCTGCGCCGTCAAGGCAGTTCGATCAAAGCCAAGCTCGCGCGCGTGCCCGGCCTCAAAGCCGTGATTTCCTGGTTGTTCAGTTTTCGTGGCATCGCGCGACGAGTCGCGCCAATCATGGACAGTTTCAACAAGCTAAAGACTGAAGATACCGTCGCCGAATCAACCGCGTTCCCGGGCAGCGGCCGCGTGCTCTTGGTCGACGACGCGATTGACAGCGGGCAGTCTATTGTCGCCGCCAGAGACATGTTGCTGGCTCGCGGAGCGTCTGAAGTCAGAACCGTTGTGATGACGTGGTCGGATCGGCAGTCCTTCGATGCGAACTGTGCACTGTATGAACCTGAATACTGGTTGAACCGCCGAATCCAACACTACCCGTGGTCTGGCAACAACCCGATGAACGGGGCGTACAAGTCTTGGCTTGCTGAGCGCGACCTCGCCGAGTGGGTCTGACATGACAGGGACAACATCGCGAATCGCGATTCTCGGGTCCTACCCACCGCACTACGGCGGCATCAGTGTCCATATCTGGCGCCTGCACAAACACCTGCAAGACCGCGCCGCTGTCGATGTACTCGACATGTACGCCGCGCCTGACACGCAGGATGAACCAGGTGTTCACCGCCTGCGTGGAAACGCTGTACTGCGCTTGCTGCGGGCGCGCTTGGCGCTGTTTAGGCTCAAGCCTGATCTCTTTCACGTGCATGTCTCAGCCATGCGGAAATTCTTGCTGACAACTCCAGTGCTGCTTTCAGGTGGCAATAACTGCAAGCGTGTACTGACTATCCACGGCGGAAAATTCTCCGCCAACGTGGCAGCCTTCAATCGTTTTCAGATGGCGTTATTAAAATGGATGCTCGGCCGCTTCGATCACATTGTCTGCGTCAGCGCACTGCAGCAGGAAACGGTGGTGTCACTGGGTGTAGACATTGAAAACACCAGCATCATCAACGCCTACCTTCCGCCGGTGAGCCACGAGAATCCCACGCTTTTTGAATCAGTCATTGAAAAGCGCAAGGCCGGCAAGAGCATTGTCCTGATCAGTGCACCCTACCTCGAACACTACGGTCTACTCGAATTGTTGCAGGCCGTGCGCGCTCTGCCAGACGTACTCCGTGAGTCCGTGAGCCTGGTCCACCTGACCTATCTGGACAGCGAGCCCGAGTACCAAGCGGCGTGCAGCTCGGCAGCCGAGGGGTTGGATTACACGCTTTTTGATCGACTCGATCCCGAAGACGTCGCAGCACTGTTTGCCTTGGGCCATATTTTTGTCCGGCCGACGTGGTGGGATGGCGACGCCGTGACCGTGCGAGAAGCCGCCTTTTTCGGCAACCGATTGATTACAACTGACGTCACCACGCGCCCTCAAGGCAGTGTGCTCTGTACGGCCAAAAGCGTTGAATCGCTTACAGAAGCACTTCAGACAGCGCTTTCAAATCCACAAGCGGGCGTGGTCGACTTTGATCATGACGCATCGCTTCGCGCGATTGAAGCGGTGTACACCCGGCTGGACGGCTCGGCACAATCGGCGTAAGCACCGGGCCATCTCTGGGCCGTGGCTGTGATTCCGCACAACGCGATGTCGCAGCCTTGTGTTACTTCTGCCGGCGCTGCCGCCATGTCGCTCTTAGCGCACGCCAATCAATCAACCACAGCATGCAGTCTCCACAGAATTCACTGCGACTAGATCTGGCTACCTTGCCGGTATTGTCACAACCACACATCACATTCACTTTGGTACGAATCGTGTAGATTTCAGTGGCAGTGTGCGACGTTTTTGTCGCGTGAACATGGCCGTTTGTGACGCGGACGTCGACACGTCAAAAGACTCCATCGGCTTACACGATACTGGTCAACTACCCTTCATTTGTCTCGAGGACAGGTTCCAATTCCGCTCATGAAAAAACTATTGCAAAGCCTCAGCGACGGCACCCTAGAAATTGTCGAGTGCCCACGCCCCATGGTTGGTCGCAACGATGTCTTAGTTCAAACCTCAGTCTCGCTCATTTCGGCGGGAACCGAGAAAATGTTGCTGGGATTCGGCAAGAGTTCACTGATAGAAAAGGCTCGCTCCCAACCGGATCGGGTTAAGGATGTGATCAACAAGGCCAAAGTCGATGGCATTGGCCCAACTATCGAAGCGGTCAGGTCCAAGCTCGCAGAACCCATCCCACTTGGGTATTGCAGCGTCGGCACCGTGTTAGCTGTTGGCAGTGACGTGCGCGATATCAAGGTCGGCGACAATGTCGTGTGCAATGGTAGCCACGGTGACGAATCAATCGTCAACCAAAACCTCTGCACACGTATCCCTGACAGCGTGCCGTTGGACGATGCCGTATTCACGGTGGTCTCCAGTATCGGTCTGCAAGGCATTCGCCTGCTCGCCCCCACCATGGGCGAAACCGTTGTGGTCACGGGCGTGGGGCTGATCGGGCTGCTCACCGTCAAGCTGTTGCTGGCGCACGGCTGCCGAGTACTTGCCGCCGATTTCGATCCAAACAAATTGCAAATGGCAAAAGCGTGCGGCGCTGAAATTTGCGATCTGTCAGCGGGCGAAGACCCCGTGGCTAAGGGCCTTGCGTTCAGCAACGGACGCGGTGTCGACGGCGTGATTATTACCGCGTCCACAAAATCCAATGACCCCGTGACGCAGGCGGCACACATGTGTCGAAAGCGCGGCCGCATCGTGTTGGTTGGCGTCGTGGGCCTGGAACTCAACCGTGCGGATTTCTACGAGAAGGAACTGAGCTTTCAGGTGTCCTGCTCTTACGGTGCGGGCCGTTACGATCCCAACTACGAGGTCAAAAGCCAAGACTACCCCATCGGCTATGTGCGCTGGACCGAGAACCGAAATTTCGAAGCGGTACTCGACCTCATGTCCGACGGCCGCCTGAGCGTCTCAGAGCTGCTCTCAAAGCGTTTTGCCTTTGATGACGCCACTGCCGCCTACGCCGAGATTGAACAAGACCCAAGTTTGCTCGGCGTGGTGTTTGACTACGCGCAAGAAGCACCGGACAGCGGCAAGTCGCAGACCAGTGTGGTACTGAGCAAAGCCGCCCCCATGCCGGGCGCCAAAGCCGTGGCCGCGTTTATCGGTGCTGGTAACTTCGCTTCACGCAGTCTCATTCCCGCGTTCAACAAACACGGTGCACGCTTGAAGACGCTGGTGACGTCCGGTGGGGTCAGCGGTGTCCTGCAAGGGCGCAAAAATGATTTCGAGGTGGCCTCTACTGACACAACCGATATCTTCAGTGACGCAGACATCAACGTTGTCGCCATCGCAAGTCGCCATGACACGCACGCTGAGTACGCGCTGAGCGCACTCAACAGCGGCAAGCACATGTATGTTGAGAAGCCAATTGCGCTCACGCACGACGACGTCGCGGCGCTCAAGACTGCGTATGAGTCGAGCTGCGCCGCTGGCGCCTCACCGATTGTGATGGTCGGCTACAACCGCCGCTTCTCACCGCACGTGCAACAGATGAAAACCCATCTCGATTCACGCAGCGGCCCCGCCACTTTCAACTTCACGATGAATGCCGGCGCAATCCCAGCTTCACACTGGGTGCAGGACCCGGTCGTCGGCGGCGGCCGTATCGTCGGCGAGGCCTGTCACTACATCGACCTGATGCGGTTTTTGTGTGGCAGCGCTATCACGTCAATTAACGGCGTCTGCGTTGGTCAGTCCAACGACGAGGTGCTCGAGGACAAGGCGATTATCACTGTGAGCTTCGAGGACGGCTCTATCGGTTCGATCCACTACTTCGCCAACGGCTCGCCGCTCTCGCCAAAAGAACGGATCGAGTCCTACTTCGACAACAAAATCATCCGCATCGACAACTTCATGACGACCCAAGGTTTTGGCGTCAACGGTCTGAAGAAATTCAAAACGCGCCGACAAGACAAGGGCGTGGAAGCCTGCGTCAACGCGTTCCTGACGGCCGTGACCGAGGGCAAACCCAGCCCGATTCCCTTTGAGGAGATCTTGGAAGTCGCCGCGCGCACGCTCGAAGTGGATGAAAAAATACGCGGCGTCGTATAACGCCAGCATCACCCGCGGAGGCCACTTGCCTCCGCCGGGTAAAACCGCATCGGCAGCGCGCCGATGCGATATCAGTCGTCGACGCCGCTCGGGTTTGTGAAACGGTCGTTGAGCTTTTGCACAAAACGCGTCGACTGCTCGAGCACCCCTTTGATGTCTTTGCGGGTGCTGGCGTTCCACCCCGCTGGGCGCTTCCAAAAGATGCTCCGCCACCAGCGCGTGTTGCGCTTGAGCGCGTGGCTGTAACGCAGGTCATCGTCGCGCAGCATGCGCTTTTGCATCATGTTGTGCACAAAGCCACGCAGCCACCAGTGATAGACACCGAGCGCAACGAGCAGCATCACCACCGGCGCCCAGGCCGCAGGTGATCCGCCGACAATTCCGAGACTCCAACCGGCAAAGTCAAAGTCCGCCCATGCAGCCACGATAACGCTCAGCGCAATGAACACGGCGGCAAAGACTGCATCACCAATCAACACCCAGCGGCGCCATGTGCCAAGCAATCCCTGAATGGCTGGTACGTCTTGCTCGGAAATGAAATGCGCCTGCTTCTCGAGCGCCCCGACGATGCGGTAACACCGTTCCACTTCGACTTGCTTGATGCGCTCTTCGATTGCCGCCATGTCCGTCGCACGCTTGCGCTCAAAGCGCGCCCGCAAGGCGTCGTCTTCAATCGGCATCGCCGCGTCGGCGTTATAGATGGTGTAGAACTTTCCAGCCGTCAACCCTGCGCTTGCCAGCGCCCGCTGCCAAGCTGCGACCACATCTTCAGGGTTGTCTTCGCGCGCGGTTGTGTCCAGCTGATTCAGAACGTACAAAAATTTGTTGGAGTCCGGCCGCGCGATGGTGTCGCTGACCAAGTGCTTGAGGGTGTCTTGCATCGCACCGGGCTCGGGGTGCCGTGCGTCAAAAAAGACCAAGACCAAATCAGATAACTCGATGATTTGATCTGTGAGCTTGAGCGTTGAGGTGCGCTGTTGGTCCGCATCAAATCCCGGTGAATCGATCAGAATCTTGCCGCGCACAGACTCTGAATTACTGGTCTTGAGTTGCAGGTAGGAGTCAATGCGACGCCCCTCACCGGAGGCCACACGCTCGATCTCGTTGCTGATCTGAAAAAACGGAAAACGCAAGTCGGCGTCGAGGGCAATGCCGGGCAAAGTGCGTCCGGGTTCGTCGCGGCTGTAGCAAATCACAGTGAATTTGTCGTCAACCGCCTGATTGCCCGTGCTCTGCAAGGTGGCACCGGTGAACCAGTTGATAAAGCTCGACTTGCCAGATGAGAAGGTGCCGAGAATGGACACCAGAGGCCACCACGGCACTTGCGCGGCGTAAGACTCTGACGGCGTCAACAACGCCATCTCGTGCCCGACTTCATCGAGTTCCCTGAAGGACTTGACCGCTTCGACGAGCACGGGGTTCTCTCGCGCCAAGTGTTTTTCCAGAGACTCCAGCCTCTCGATCAGAACGGCGTCGTGCGTGTCTTCAGATTTGAACATAGCGGTGCAAGTGAGCATGTATCTGCGCGCAGTATACCGTGGAGTGGCGCTTTGGCCGCCAGACTTAAGTACCGGTAACACGCTTAGAACACCACCTCGGACTTGCTGCTGACCACTCGCCCACACAAATGCCCAGTTGTGAGCCCACTGGCGCTTGTCAACGTGCCTTCCGGCCGAGAAGCCGCACCCTTCAGACCTGCCTAATTTCCCCCCGAGTTCAGATTGTCTGGCGACATCCACCCGCCCCCACACGCCGTTCAGCTGACAACATCAGCGCCGTTCAGACAATTTTCACTCAATGCACTTGATAATGATTCGCATTACCACTAAAGTTCAGTCCTGCTTACTTACCCTTCCTTGGACTCATTTCAAATGAAACAACAGATTTTCGGCGCCCTCACCGCCGCCGCCATTGCTCTGAGTGCGCCGCTCGCGGCGGCCGCTGAGGTCAATGTCTACTCGGCCCGCAAGGAATCTCTGATCAAACCGCTGCTCGACACCTTCACCGAGCAAACCGGCATCGAGGTCAACCTGTTGACCGGCGATTCCAACGCACTGATCGAGCGCATGCGCACCGAGGGCCGCAATTCACCAGCAGACTTGCTGATCACTGTCGACGCCGGCCGCGTTGGCCTGGCCGACTCACTCGGATTGTTCCAACCTGTGGACAGCGAGATCTTGACCAACAGCGTGCCTGCGAGCGTGCGCTCACCTAACAACCACTGGTTTGCGCTGTCGCGGCGCGCCCGTATCATCGCGTACCACCCTGACCGGGTCGATGCAGCGGACTTGCCTGACTACGAGACGCTGGCCAGCGACGACTGGGCGGGCCGCATCTGCGTGCGTTCCTCGGGCAACATCTACAACCAGTCCCTGCTCGCCTCACTGATTCACCACAACGGCGCAGAAGCCGCCACCGAATGGGCAAGTGCGGTTCGCAAGAACATGGCAAGGTCACCACAAGGCAACGACAGAGCGCAGATTCGCGCGGTCGCGGCAGGCGAATGTGACGTTGCTATTGTCAACACTTACTACTTCGGCATCATGCTCAGCGACCCCGAGCAACGCGGCATTGCAGAGCAAGTGAAGGTACACTTCCCCAATCAGGCAAACCGTGGCACCCACATTAATGTGAGCGGAGCGGGCATCGCCAAGCACGCCAAAAACGTGGACAACGCGACCGCACTGCTTGAATTCTTGGTGTCCAGTGAATCGCAAGCCTGGTATGCCGAAGTCAACCACGAATACCCCGTGTCATCCAACGTGATGCCGAGCGAACTCGTCGCCTCTTTTGGCAGCTTTAAGGCTGATGACCTCAACGTCTCGGTGCTCGGTGAATTGAACGCCGACGCGGTGCGGGTGTTCGACACTGTTGGCTGGGAATAAGACTGCGGCAACATGACAGGTGGCGCGCAGTGTAGCCACGCCACCCTAGGCACTGAATACCTGAATGCAGATAACGCACGACGTTAGCACCTTGACCCGCGCCCACGACGCGCCCAGCCGCCGACGCATGCCCGGCGGCTGGGCCGTGGCCGCAATAGTCATCGGGGCAATGGTTTCGCTGCCTCAGCTGGTGGTAC
>CALAMQ010000076.1 GCA_937925815.1 uncultured Granulosicoccaceae bacterium
GATCAGCGGTGAGAAAGACACCGTGGAGACCACATATTTCGGCACACCCAACGGCAGCGCGTTGCAGATATCGAGCGCTGCATCGGTGCCCATGGTCCCGCCCAATATAACAACCCCGTCGATGCGGCCGTCATCATGCAGTTGTTTGGCAAGCAGGCTCGCGCCCTTCGCCATGATCTGCATGGCGGTGTTCTCGTCGCCGCTGTCGATGGCGGCCTGTATCGAGCTGCCGCAGGCTTCGGCAACTTGATGCTTGGATAGATCAGTTGGTTTGGCTGGGTCACCGAGGACCGAGATGTCCATCGTCAGCACACCGCCGCCGAGGGCGATGACACGCTCGGCCATGTAGTTGAGTTCGTCGTTCTTGGTATCAAAGGTGCCGACAATCAGAATGGTTTTGTCGCTCACAATCGCTTGCCTCGTGGTGGATGCCAGCCGCGCGGCCTCGCGCTGTCTGAATCATAGGTTGAGCCGAGTTGCAGGTCATCACTGTAAGAAGGACAGTGCCGCCCACTATGGAATTGCCATGATTACCACAGAGGCTAACGACTGACTCACAGTTGGCATATCGCCACGTCAAGCTATGGCGGTTTAACAGTGCCTGCAACAGACTCTAAATCTTGACAGAGCCTTCGCGGAGTATCAACATAACGCACTGCTGGTGATAATAATGAACCAAGAGTTACCTTGCGATTTCGGTGCTCGGTGGCACCACGGGATCGATACCGCACACCACTACTGCACGCCACTACCGTGCGCCACTACCGTACGCCACTACCGTGCGCCACCATAGTTCGAGTCGATGTCTCTTTGGGTTTATCTCGCCTTGTCTATGTTTTGGTCATGCACGTGTTGACGCTGCGGCGCAAACACACGCCAAGACCCGCGCAGGCGGACTGCGACTCTGACCTCCATGACACCCGAATCAGGTATCACTGTGCTAGATCAAGCCCAAAAAGACACCATGAGACGCCAATCAGCCACCCAGCGCGAAATTTCTTCGGCGCAATACACACAAAAGGGTGAACACAGGCGCAACAACACAGTGTCCGGCAACGGCGTATACACAAACCTCAATACCGCAAGGTTTACGCTATGACCCGCGACACCAGCGACATGCTCGCCGACCGCTTGCGCCTGCTCGGCCCGAATGTCAACACCTTCTACGACAACCCCCTGCACCTCGTCAAAGGCGACGGCGTCTGGGTCTGGGACGCAGCAGGTCGCAAATACCTCGACTGTTACAACAATGTCCCCCACGTTGGCCACTGCCACCCCGACGTGGTCGCCGCGATCACCCGGCAGGCGTCAACGCTCAACACCCACACGCGCTACCTGCACGAAGGCATCCTGCGCTACGTCGAGAAGCTCACCGCGACCTTCGACGCGCCGAGCAGCACACCGCTCGACACCGCCATCATGGCCTGCACGGGCTCGGAAGCGAACGACATCGCGCTTCGTATGGCAACTGCTGTCACTGGTCAGCGCGGCGTGATCGCAACCGACCACACTTACCACGGCAACACCGATGCCGTGGCGCAACTCTCTATGACCAACCCACCGCCGACTGGCGCTGGCAGCCATGTCCGTCACGTGCCCGCACCCGACAGCTATCGCCCGCTCGGGGGCGAAGGCGGCATGGCGCACGCTCACGCCTTTGCCGCGGCCGTACAGGCACAGATCGACGCCTTGGCCGCAAGCGAACACGGTTTCTCGGCTTTGATCATCTGCCCGTATTTCTGCAACGAGGGCTTCCCCAACCTCTGCGACGGGTTCCTCGTGCCCACAGTTAATGCGGTGCGCGCCGCAGGCGGCGTGGTCATCGCCGACGAGGTGCAACCGGGCTTTGGCCGACTTGGTAGCCACTTCTGGGGCTACCAGAAAGCCGGTATCCATCCCGACATCGTGACCCTCGGCAAACCGATGGGCAACGGCCATCCGGTCGCCGGTGTTGTGACTTCGCACCGCTGCATGACCGCGTTCCGCGAGTCGTTTCGCTACTTCAACACCTTCGGCGGCAACCCGGTCTCCTGCGCGGCGGCCGAAGCGGTGTTGGATGTGATTGAGCGCGAGGGCCTGGTCGAGCGCGCGCGCGACTCAGGTGACTACGCACGCCAGGGCTTGCAACAGCTTGCGACCAAACATGACTGCATCGGAGACGTGCGCGGGTCGGGCTTGTTTTTCGGCGCGGAGATGGTGCTTGACCGTGAGACCCGGGAGCCCGCCACGGCCTTCACCAACCGCGTTGCCAACGCAATGCGCGATCAAGGTGTTTTGTTAAATAAGCTTGGCATCCACTACAACACGCTCAAGATCCGCCCCAACCTGCAATTCACCCGCGAGCACGCGGATCTCCTGCTCGACACACTCGATGGCGTGTTGTCGCGCGTGCCGCTGCAGCCATGAGCCTCGAGACCGCCGCGCGCGCCGTTGAACACTGGGCGCTCGATGTGCGCGAGATCACCCTGTTCGCGCAGCGCGAGAACGCGGTCTACCGCGTGATCAACGAGGACGACACCCACTTCGCGCTACGCCTGCACCGCAAGGGGTACCAAACTGATGCCGCGCTGTTGTCGGAATTGCACTGGATGCAGCATCTGAAAGCGGTGGGCATCGACGTACCGGACCCCATCCCGACCGCAACAGGCACTCTTCTCACCCGCGAAGACGGCTATGCAGTTGATCTGCTGAGCTGGCTCGAGGGTCAACCGCTGGGCCGCAGCAGCACCCCGCTCGAGGTCGCAGACCGCAACGCGACCTTCTTCGCGATGGGCGCACTCATGGCGCGGGTACACGCCACGTCCGATGCCTGGAGGCCGCCCGACGGCTTTGAGCGCAGCGCCTGGGATCTCGGCGGATTGATCGGCGAGACACCGCTGTGGGGACGCTATTGGGAGAACCCCGCCCTCACCGCAGATCAAGCGCAGCTGTTGAAGGCGCTGCGCGCAACAGCTAGACACCACCTATCCGCACACACGCTCGACGTCGGCCTGATCCACGCCGACATGGTGCCTGAGAACGTGCTCGTGGCGCCGCACGGGCTGCAACTGATCGACTTCGACGACAGCGGCTACGGCTACCGCTTGTTTGATATTGCAACGGCGATACTGAAGTACCGCGCCGAGCCGGACATCGACACGCTCACGCAGGCATTGATCAACGGCTACCACAGCGTGCGCCCGCTGGACGTGACCTTGTTGCCTTTGTTCATGCTGTTGCGCGCGCAAAGCTACCTTGGCTGGATCATGCAGCGCATCGACGAACCCGGTGCACGCGAACGCCAAGCGCGAATGATCGACACCACGATGGCACTGGCACAGAAATACAAGGCTGGATTGACATGAAAACCGTCGACAAAGCGATGCACCTGCTCAATCGGTTTTCCATCGAGCAGACCGAGCTCGGCCTGAGCGAACTGGCGCGCCTGGCGGATCTCGACAAAGCTGCCACACGCCGCCTGCTGGTCGCACTTGCCAAGCACGGTTACATCGAGCAATCCGCCGAGACGCGCAAATACCGACTCGGCGCGGGATTTCTCGGTCTCGCACGCATCCGGGAAGCCACAGTGCCTCTCGTCCGTGCCGCGCAAGAAGCCTGCGATTGGCTGACCGCCCTCACCGACGAGTCAACCCATGTCTGCGTGCCGATGACAGACTACATGTCCACCATCGCCTACACCCTGCCCAAGCGCAGTAACATCATCAACATCACACCGGCAGAACCCCTGCCCTTTCATGCAACCGCCGCCGGCTACGCCTACCTAGCGACCGCCACACCCGATGCGCTAAACCACGCTTTGAGCATCAAGCGCAGCAAACCAACACGCCACACCCTGACCCGCAAGAGCGATGTGCTGCGCACGGTGCGCGAGACGCAAGCGCGCGGCCACGCACACTGTTGCAGCCTGTTCGAAGACGGCGTCTCGAGCCTGGCAGTTGCCTTCTTTGCCGGCGGCACCGAGCCCGCCGGCACCGTCTCGCTTGCGATGCCGGATGACCGGCTGCGCAGCGCGGATCAGGCGCGACTGCTGGCCGATATCAAGACCGCTGCGACGCGCATCGAAAATGCGATCACTGGACCGGATCGCGCGCGCTGAAAGGCGGTAATTTGCCGCGTCACCGACGCGAGGCAGCCTGGGTCCGGTGGCGCTTCGCGAACCCTGATCCGATCAGGCTGTTGGGCCTGAGCCAAATAGACACTGTTATTTGGCTCAAATCTTGAGCCGATTAGAGTGTATTATTCGGCTCACAGACCCACAGCGGCGGGCAATCCTATGTACATCTGGTAGCACCCCGACTGGGCCGCCGGCCACGAACCCGCCTTCCACTGGCAGGATGCGGTGCTGCGCCCGCGGCTGGAGCAGGTCGAATCCCTGCAGCAGCACCTGCTTGCGCGCCACAAGCAATCCGACGCCGAACCCGATACCCATACCGAGACTCTGGCCAACGCCCAACTCAACGCCGTTCGCCTCGACACGCTGGTGCAGAACGCCCTGCGCACCAGCGAAATCGAAGGCGAAGTGCTGAACGCGGAGTCGGTGCGCTCGTCGGTGGTGAAACGGCTGGGCCTCGACCAGGCCGGTGTGCCGCTGACGCGCCAGAGCGGGACACCCCAGACCGACTCACTCGCGAAACTGCTGATCGAGGCCACTACGGGTTACCGGGATGCGATCAGCGTGGACAGTCTCTGCCAGTGGCAAGCGGCGTTGTTTGTCGAGAACGACAGCCTGTTGCCGGTCCGGGTGGGCCAACTGCGCGGGGACGACCCGATGCAAGTGGTGTCGGGCCGGCTCGACCGCCCGACTGTGCATTTCGAGGCGCCGCCCCGCAGCGCGCTGGATACCGAAATGGGGCGATTTGTCCGCTGGTTCAATCAGCCGCCGACCGCGCTCAATCCCTACCTACGAGCCGGCCTGACGCACCTGTGGTTCGTGACCCTGCACCCCTTTGACGACGGCAACGGCCGCGTCACGCGTGCGCTGACCGACCGCGCTCTGGCGCAGGCGGATGCGACGAGTGTGCGCTACTACTCGCACAGCACCGTGCTCATGGCGCGCCGCCGCGAGTACTATGACATCCTGCAGAAGTCCCAAAGTGGTGACCTCGATATCACGCCCTGGTTGAGCTGGTTTCTGACGACCCTCGCCGACGCCATGAAGCAGGGACAACAACGCTTCGAGCGCGTGTTGTACAAGACCCGCTTTTGGCAACTGCACGCCCAGACCGTGCTCAATGAACGGCAAATCAAAGTGCTGAACCGACTGCTAGACAGCTGGGGTGATGAATTCACCAGCGGCATCAATGCAAGCCAGTACCGCAGCCTAGGCGGCGTCAGTAAAGCCACAGCCACACGCGAACTCACTGCCCTGCTTGCCAAGGGCTGCCTTGACAAATTACCCGGCGGCGGCCGCAGCACGCGGTACCGGCTCAGTGCGCACAGTCACCCATCAACAGCTGCGTAACGCTCTATTTGACGTCGCTGAACGCCTCAGTAAAAACGTGGCCATTGGCGAGATGGTGAGGGTCTTAATTGGGCAATCTATCCTGACTGTAAACCAGGTTGGCCTGTCATGCAGTTTCAGGCCAAACAGCCGAACGCGCTGCAGCGTGACGTGGAATTGAACGAGTTGTAAATAGGTTTTCACACTCAGGCCAACGTGCTCACGGAACGCCCTGTTCAAGTACCGCACTGACCAACCAATGCACTGAGCAAGTGTTTCAACGCGCATGTGCCCAGCCCGTGCATGCACCGCGTTGATCGCATCAGTCAAGGGCTTGTGCTCACGGTCAACAACCGACGGCCATGCACGACGCAACTGTTCAAGAGGCCGCTCTGACAACATTCACGCGCCCTATTGGGAAGGCGTGGGCCGAATCATCTGATCCAACCAACAAGCACGGCGCAGGTGTCGGAGGGATGCCGGCCAAGCCGGATGCCGTCGATAAATGGCTGTCAGACCTGCAGCCACTGCATCAGCGCGTCCTGCAACTCAGCGGGCGTGTGAACAACCGGCACACCCGCCTGTGTCAACAGCGTGGCACTCTGCCACCCCCAGCTGACAGCGATTGCGTCCACGCCGCCCTCTTCTGCGGCGCCGCAATCGCTGAGCGTGTCGCCGATCATGATCACCCGGTTGCGCTCAGCCACTTCACCCAACACAGCTGCCTTGGCGGTTTTTCCGCGCCCACCGTAAACGTGCTCTACCCGCACTTGCAGTTCGGACAGCGCGAGCCGAATCACTTCCTCATCATTGGCCGAGACCAGTACCACATCTCCGTGGTCTTGCAACGCGGTCAACACCGGCCCCATTGCACGATGAAGGGGCACCGACTGAGGCTGGTGGAAATAATCTCGCAGACCTTTACTGAACTCACCGTGGCAATTCGCCGGCAGGCCCACAACGTCTGCAGAATGCTGATGTCGGTATTCGGGCATCTCGGCAAGCAGCTGTGTGGTCATCTGGCGCGTGGCACTGAGGGGCGTTGCGACCGCGTTGATTGCACGAGCGTAAGCCTCCGCGGAGTCAGCGATCACGCCGTCAAAGTCGAACGCAAATACAACGGTTGCTGTCATGTGGTGGCTCGTGGTTCAGAAGACTTCTGAAAGTGTATCGTTTTGATCTCTGAGT
>CALAMQ010000077.1 GCA_937925815.1 uncultured Granulosicoccaceae bacterium
GCTGCGCTCCGGTATCAGCCCTGCGCTGGTGGCGCGGCGTCGGCCGGTGGCAGGTTGACGGTCACGCTGTCAGAACCGAGCTCGCGCGAGTAGTCGACCACCACGCGGTAGTGCGGGTCCTCGACACTGTTGACCTCGACCAAGGGCCCAGCGTTTTTGAGCAACAAAATGCAGTCAGAGCTGAGGTGGGTGAGGTGCACGCGCTTACCGATATTTTGGTAGCGCGTGGCGAGCGAATCGATGGCTTCGAGGGCCGAGTGGTCCCAAACCCGGCAATCGCTGAAATCCAGCACCACGTCATCTGGGTCGTTGTGCGGGTCAAACAGCGCCCTGAAGGTCTGCACCGAGCCGAAAAAGAGTGGGCCGTGCAAGCGGTAGACGCGCGATCCGCTGTTGTCGTGAGTCTCGGCGACGATGTGGTGCGCAGACTTCCAGGCAAACACCAAGGCTGACGTGATCACACCGACAATCACCGCGACCGCAAGGTCGGTGAAGACGGTTGTCACCGTGACCAATACCATCACCAGGTAATCTTCTTTGGGCACTTGCTTGAGCACGTTAAGCGACGCCCAAGCGAAGGTTTTAAAGACCACAAAAAACATCAAACCGACCAAAGCGGCAATCGGGATGGTCTCGATCAGCGGCGAACCCGCGAGGATAAAGAAGATCAAAAACAGTGCCGCTGCTATGCCCGACAGCCGACCACGGCCACCGGAATTGATGTTGATCATCGACTGACCAATCATTGCGCAGCCGCCCATGCCGCCGAAAAAACCGGTAACTACGTTGGCCACGCCCTGGCCCATGCACTCTTGTGAGGCGCGGCCACGGGTCTCGGTCATTTCATCGATGAGATTCAGCGTGAGCAGCGACTCAATCAAACCGATGGCCGCGAGGATCAATGCATAGGGCAGGATGATCCAGAAGGTCTCAAGCGTCAGAGGCGCCTGCGGAATGTGAAACTGCGGCCAGCCGCCTGAGACTGCGGCGAGGTCGGCCACCACGCGGGTGTCAATGTTGAAGCCGATCACCAACAGCGCGACGGTGACAATCGCAAAAAGGGGCGCTGGCACCACACGAGTCAGCTGCGGGAAGACTTTGGGCAGTGCGAAAATCAGCGCAAGCGTGACACCGATCAACGCGAGCAGAATGGTCATTGGCGTGCCGCTGAGCCACTCGCCGCCGTCTTTGAAGTGGTCGCGTTGCGCGAGAAAAATCACGATGGCAAGGCCGTTGACAAAGCCGAGCATGACGGGATAGGGCACCAGACGAATGAATTTGCCCAATCTGAACACCCCAGCGAACAACTGCAAAATGCCCATCAGTACCACGGTTGCGAATAAATACTCGACGCCGTGCTCAACCACCAGCGATGTCATTACCACCGCGAGCGCGCCGGTCGCACCCGAAATCATGCCGGGGCGCCCACCAATCACCGCGGTGATCAGACAGACAATAAACGCGGAGTAGAGTCCGACCAGCGGCTCGACGCCTGCGACAAAGGCGAAGGCGACCGCCTCGGGCACCAGTGCAATGGCGACAGTGAGACCCGACAGCAAGTCGGTTCGCGCGTTGCGCGTGAGGTTAAATCGCGAGACAAAACGGATCATGGCGGACACAGTTTGGTGTGGGCGGGAGCCGGGAGACGTGTCCGGCATGCAGCCGGTAATGATAGCGGTTCATTCCAAGAGCGAATAGACGCGCTATTGTGCCGCCGGCGCAGCACTGCAGTGCCAGCTGCGTCGCGGTGGTGCAGCGCTGCTCCTGCGGTGGTGCTCGGATTGCCCTCAGGTGACGTCGTGTAGACGCCGCAGGTGCGCGAGCATCGGCTCGGCAGACAGTGGCGCGCCGGTGACCCGCTCACACAACGCGCCTGGATCGTACAGGCGGCCGTGGCTGTGGATCTCGCGTCGCAGCCAATCGAGCAGGGGCGTGAAATTGCCGGAGCCGATGTCCGCGTCCAGCGAGGGCAGCGCCCGTTTGGCGGCGTCAAAGAACTGCGCGGCGTAGAGGTTGCCGAGGGTGTAGGTTGGGAAATAGCCCATCGCGCCCATCGACCAGTGAATGTCTTGCAGGCAGCCGGTGGCGTTGCTGTCTGGGGTGATGCCGAGGTAGTCGCGGTACTGCGCGTTCCAGGCGTCCGGCAAATCCTGTGGCGCGAGGTCGCCGTTTAAGAGCGCGCGCTCGAGCTCGAAGCGCACCATGATATGCAAGTCGTAGGTTGCCTGGTCGGCCTCGACCCGGATCAAGCCCGCTTCGGTGCGGTTGACCGCGCGGTAGAGTGATTCTGCGTCCAGTCCACTGAGACCAAATTCGCAACTGATCTCATCTGTGTACCACTGCCAAAACGCCTGCGAGCGGCCGACGTGGTTCTCCCACAAGCGGCTCTGGCTCTCGTGCACGGACAGTCCGTTGTAGGCGCCGCGCGGTTGGCCGGCAAAGTCAGCTGGCAGGCCCTGCTCATAGAGCGCATGACCGCACTCGTGCATCGAGCTGCCGAGGGCTGTCAGCAGAGACTCCTCGTCTTTGCGCATGGTCATGCGCACGTCGCCGTGGCCGAGGTTGGTGCAAAAGGGGTGTGTGCTGGTGGCCATCACACCGCTGTCAAAATCGAACCCCATGCGCGACATCAGCGCTTGAACGGCGCGGTTCTGTCGGGCGTCCGGCAGCTCGTTTAGGCAAGTGGTGTCAACCGGTGGTTGATCTGCCACCGCGGCGCGCAGCTCGACCAAGGCGCTGCGCAGCGGGGCGAACACCGCGCTCACACTCGCCGCCGTCATGCCGGGGTCGAAGGCGTCGGAGAGCCCGTCCCAGGCCTCGCCGTCGGCGGGCCAACCCATCGCTTCGGCCTCGCGGCGTTTGAGCGTGACCAAGGTTTCGAGGTGCGGTGCAAAGTCCTCGAAGGAATCACTCTCGCGCGCTTGCTGCCAAGCGGCCATGGCGACGCTGCTGGCTTCGGTTAACGCGACCGCGAGGTCCTCCGGCAGGCGCGTGGCGCGTTCCCAGTCCCGCTGCCAGTAAGTGATATTGCAGCTGTGGTCTGGGTTGGTGGTGTCGCTCGCGGCGCGTTCGATGAGTTCGCCAAGGGCTGGGTCGGTCTGCATGCTGTGGGCGATGCGCGTGAGCTGTCCGAGCTGCGCCGAGCGCGTGGCAATCGCGCCCGCTGGCATCTGCGTCTCTTGATCCCAGCCGAGCACCGCCTGGGTGCTGCCGATCAAGGCGATGTCGTGTTGGCGCTCTACAAGCGAATCGTATGCAGTGGCTTTGCTCAAGGGTGAGACTCTCGGTTGGCGTTGGGTCAGTTGACCGGTTTTGGTGGCACGTCGTCGTCTGACGCGTCCTCCACGGGTTTGTAGGAGATCAGGTGGCTGATGTCCACTGCGTCACCGTAGCGCTGACGGATGGCGGTGAGTGCACCTTGGCGCTTGGCAAAGATGCGGTTCTCGCCGATGCGGTAGTAGAGCCCGGAGCGTTTGAGGGCGTCGAGCACCTTGAACTTGGGGCGGCTGAGGTAGAACGCGATTTTTGCCGCGTCAAAGTTCTCAGCGACCCGCGCGAGCATGTCTTCGCCGGTGGCGTCGATCTGGTCAACCGCCTCGATGTCGAGAATCAACACCCGCAGATTCGGTTTGTCCGCCACGGCGTCGAGCAAGCGCTTCTCAAGATAACCCGCGTTGGCAAAATACAAGTCGCCGTCATAGCGAAACAGCGCCATGCTGTCGCTGGTCTTGAGGTTGTACAGCGCGGCGTCGCGAAATACGCCGTCGGCGTCGCGCGCCACCTCGGCAAAGTGCGGCTTCATGGTGCGGTAGAGGTAGAGCAACAACGACAAAATCACGCCGACGAAAATCCCGGTCTCAAGGTGCGGCGCGGTCGCGAGTGTGGTCACAAACACCACCAGCGCGACCCAGCCGTCGTGGGGGTTGACCGCCCAGGCGTGTTTGAAGGGCTCAAATTTCACAAGCCCGGCCACCGCGACAATGATCACCGCCGCGAGCGTTGACAACGGCAAGTGGAACAGCAGCGGCGTCAAAAAAAGCAGCGTGATGCCGACAATCAAACCGCTGATGATGGAGGTCATGCCGGTGCGCGCGCCGGCATCGTAGGCCACAGCCGTGCGCGAGAAAGACCCGGACACCGCGTACCCCTGGAACACGCCTGCGACCACATTCGCGAGCCCCTTGCCAATCATTTCCTGATCCGCTGAGAGCCGCTGGCGGGTTTTTGAAGCGATGGCCTTGGCAACCGAGAAGGCTTCGACAAAGCTCAGCAGCGCAATGATCATGGCAGGCACAATCAGCTCGCCGAGGCGGGTCCAATCGACGTCGGGTATGGCAAAACCGGGCAGGTCTTTGGGCACCTCGCCGACCACCGCGCCGCCGCGTGCGTCGTACCCGGTCAGCCAGGCGATGACGGTGGCCGCTGCCACCACGATCAAAATGCCCGGCCAGTTGGGCGCGTAGCGTTTGAACGCCACCAGCGCCGCGAGTGACGCGAGGCCCATCGCAAGCGTCGGCCAGTGGGTTTGGCTTGGCATCGCTTCGATCAGATGGCCGATCACAATATACAAGTGCACCCCGGTATCGAGATCAATGCCGAACAACTTGCCCAGTTGCAAACTGCCGATGACAATCGCGGCCGCGTTGGTGAACCCGATGACCACGGGGTGAGATAGAAAATCCACCAACACGCCGAGTCGCAACAGACCCAGCACCATTTGGAACACGCCGACCATGAGCGCGAGGGCCGCGGCCATGGCGATGTAGGCGGCCGGCTCAAGTTGCAAGGGCACGAGGGCGGCTGCGGTCATCAACGAAATGATTGCGACTGGGCCGTTTTGAAGTTGCCGTGATGAACCAAACAACGCTGCGATGATGGGCGAGAGGAACGCTGCGTACAGGCCGATCCACGGCGGCAATCCGGCGAGCTGGGCGTAGGCCATCGACTGTGGCACCAACACCAGCGCGATCGAGGTGCCGGCAATCAGGTCGGCGCGCAGTGTGTCGGGATTGCGCAACTCGCCAACCCAATCGGTGAAGGGGTAGAAGAGTTGCGCGCGGTCGCGCAACCATTGCTGAGTGGGGGACGGCAAGGTGGTCTCGGCTGTCTCTGGGTTGTTCGCTTGTGAGTCTGGGCTATCTGCGCTCATGATCCACGCCCCGCCTCAATCGGCGTTACGGGCGGTTGGCGGCGTTCAGCGCGCGGGCTCTTGGGTGTTGGCGTCGGTGTGCCGAGCGGCGCACACAAGGGTGTCGGCAAAAATCGAGACATCGGAAACCGTCCAGGTGAATCCTGTCCCTAGATGGTAACCCAGACGATTGCGATCGCCTGCTTGCGGTCTACCAGCGGCGGCTGTCGATGACCTTGCCGTCGCGCAGAAAGACGCGAAAGGTGGCAAAGTCCCAGACGTCGATGCGCGCGTTGCCGAAGTCCTGGGTTGCGATGCCGCGCGTGGGCTGACCAAAAGTTGCAATCACGTCAGCTTCAGCGGTGCCAATAGCAGGCACAGGCCGCGAGTCCGGGGTGTGCGGAAACACAGATGCCAGCAAGGGTGAAGTGCTGAGCAGTGCGGCTGCGGCGAGCACGCCTCTGAGGGTGTTAGCTGGTGTCATGGCGGTGGTGACTCGCTCGAATGTCTCCTTCGGTTCACGGCAACCGCGCGGCAAGCTTTAGCCGCAGCGGTTGCAAGCTGCCGCGTTGGCCGAGCGATGATGCTGTCTTCTGGGTGTGCCGTGGGGCGATGAGGGGCACTGCTACACTGTGGTGTGATAAGCGAATCCCTCTCTCCAAACCTGCGCGGCGCGCTTCTGCTCACGCTCGCAGCCGCCGGTTTCTCTGGCGTGGCCGTGCTGGTCAAGCTGCTCGGTGACAGCATCCCAGTTGTGCAAATCGTGATGATGCGTCAACTGATTATCACGCTCTTGTTGTGGCCGGCGTTTCGCCGTGATGGCTTGGCGATACTGCGCACCGAGCGTC
This sequence comes from uncultured Granulosicoccaceae bacterium, assembly GCA_937925815.1. Taxonomy (GTDB): domain Bacteria; phylum Pseudomonadota; class Gammaproteobacteria; order CALCKW01; family CALCKW01; genus CALCKW01. Next base: position 5,977 of record CALAMQ010000077.1, read on the forward strand.
CAGCGCTGCACAGTTTCCGCGTCTGCGGCGCGCTGGTGGCGATGCTGCTCGGTTTCGGTGCCGTGGTGAATTTGCCGCTCGCCGATGCCACCGCTATCGGTTTTGCCAAGGCGGTTTTCCTGACCTTGTTTGCGGTGTTGATCCTGCGTGAGCGGGTCGGCGTCTACCGCTGGGGTGCGGTGGCGGTGGGCTTTGCCGGGGTGATTGTGATGCTGCAGCCCGGTGCCATTGGGGTGTCGTTTTGGAGCCTCACGGCGCTCGGCGCGGCCGCCTTGCTTGGCTTGGTGCTGGCCGTGGTGCGCTTGCTCGCGTTGCACGATGGCACGCGCACGCTAATGGCCTGGCAAGCCCTCGGTGTGGGGCTTGCGGTACTGCCGTTCGGGTTGTGGTTCTGGGTTTGGCCAAGTCCGACGCAATGGCTGTTGCTGCTGTCATTGGGAGGACTGTCCTTTTTGTCGCAGCGGCTCAATATCGACGCGTATCGGAGCGGTGAAGCCTCCTTGCTTGCCTCGCTTGACTACATCCGGCTGCTGTACGCGGTGTTGCTCGGGTATCTCTTTTTCGACCAACTGCCGACCTGGCAAACCGCGCTTGGCGCAGGTTTAATTGTGCTCGCAGCGCTGGTGACAGTGTATCGCGAGCACCGGCTCAACCGCGCGGTGCTGCGTGCGGCAACGCGTGACGGACAAGCCGGTTAGTCGAAAAGCTCGGTAGAGCGTCTGACGTCGGGCGAGGTGGGCGCGCGCTTCAGTTGTCCGCCGACCAGCTGCGGGTTGGCAGCCCGCGCGCTATCCAGCCATCTGGCTCGCCCAGCATGCCTGCTGCGACGTTGATCGTGGTGCTCAATCCTCGGCTCTCGAGCAATTTCGTCAGGCGGGTGCTGCGCACGCCAGTTGCGCAGATGAACGCGGGCGTCTTGCCCGGGTTGGCGTCGAGTAAAGCGGTGAAGTCGCGTGTGAAGTTGCGGTCAATCATCGACAGCGCGTGGGCGACATCGGCGATGCCTGACGCTTGCCACTCGCGCGGTGTGCGGATATCGATCAACACAATGTCGCCGCTGATTGCTGCGTCGTGGGCGCGTTGGACGTCCCACACGGCGACCTCTGCGCGCGCTGAGCCGAGGCCGAAAGCGGCTATTGCGCCCAGGGTGATTGTCTGTAAGGCAACGCGTCTGTTGAGCATGTTTCAGGTCATCCGCTGGTCGAACGAGGGTGGCTGGAGTTGCTACCCTGTTGTTTTTTTGAGATCGAAGCATGTCAGACGACGCGCGGCACGATGAGTTCATGCACTACGCGCTTACCCTAGCCCACGCCGCCGCGGAGCAGGGTGAGGTGCCTGTGGGCGCAGTGGTGGTGCGTGATGGCGAGATCATCGGCGAGGGCAGCAACCGGCCGATTGGGAGCTGCGATCCTACCGCCCACGCCGAAGTTGTCGCGCTGCGTGCGGCCGCGTCCCACGCAGGCAATTACCGGTTGCCCGGCAGTACGCTCTACGTCACGGTTGAACCCTGTGCAATGTGTGTTGGGGCGCTGGTGCATGCACGCGTACAAACCGTGGTGTACGGCACCGTCGAACCGCGCACTGGCGCGGTCGAGAGCGCCTTCGAGTTGCTCGCCGCCGGCCAGCACAACCACCAAGTTGAGGTCGTCTCCGGGGTGCAAGCGGACGCGGCGCGCGGGCTGATGCAAGCCTTCTTTCGTGCGCGGCGAAGATGAACCAGAACCGATTCTCGCAACCCCAGCGCAGACGCTGCTGATTGGGTTAAAGCCGTGTGCGTATCAGGTCGATAGGTTGACTTGCGGTGCCGTTACCGCGATGAAGAGCCTGTCCCGCCGTGCGATTGAATCAGTTGGTGAGTGCCCTCGCAGACCGCATCTCGCCCAATTTGGTGAGTATGGATGAGATTCTCGTGTCGGCTTACCAGACACGCCTCATTGCGTGGAATGCGATGCTCAGCGCCGCGGGTGTCTCAACCTCTGGTCGTGGTCTTTCCGACGCAGCAGGTGATATCGCCGGCATGGCTGAGATGGTCTCCGCGCACGCAGACACAGTTGATGCCGGGATCGCCGAAGCGCTGAGCTGCCTCGATCAGTTCACGGCCCTGTTTGACACATCTGACGCCTCGAGCGCACCGCTGTGCGATCGCATTGCGCTGTTGCGCGGCGAGCTCGAGCGCGTTGGTGCACGACTCAAAAATGCAATTGAAAGCTTGCCCGATTCAATGAACCGTGAGGCGGGCAAGGTCTCGATTGACCGCATCCAGCTCGAGTGCTTGATCCGACAAGCGCTGGTCAACGCGCGAGACCGTCTGCGCGCGGCTCTGTTGGCGCTCAATGCGCTCGACGACGCGGTACAAAAGGAGGGTGTTGCGATGCTTGAGACCATCGACACGGACCGCCTTGTCGACTCAGTACGACACCGTCTCGCCGTGCTCAGCCGCGACGCAAGCCTCGGGGCTGAAATCCGCCAAGAGGGCTCGGGCTGACCGTCAGTTGGCGGTCACGCGCAGTCGCGTGCCCTCGACAGCCTCGACAACAACCGATGCACCAGCGGGCACGTCTGGTCCGCTGATGCGCCATAAGGTGTCGTCGATGATGAGCTCGCCAGAGCCGTTCTCTATAGGGTGCTGAAGCGTGAATTGGCGCCCGATGTAGGCGCTGCCGCGCTTGTTCAACGCCGGGCGATCCGTCTTGATCGGACGGCGTTTGAGCCAGATGCGGGTCGCGAGCAAGGCGACGACCGCCGCCACCGAGAAAACCACAATCTGCACTTGCCACGTCATCTCCGGCGTGAGCATCAACGCGAGACCGGTTGCCACTGCGGCCGCCGCGAGCCAGAGCAGAAAGACCGTGCCGGTCACGCCGAGCTCGATCACCAGCAGCGCGATGCCGAGCACCATCCAGTGCCAAAACTGCATTGATTCGATCGCGCTTTGCCAAGCCATCGATCAAGACCCGCGCGAGTTGGATGAAGCGTCTGTGGTGCCCGCTTTGGCGAGCTCGGCGATGCCACCGATGGCGCCAATCAGGCTGCTCGCCTCGAGCGGCATAAAGACGGTGCGCTGTTGGTCTGCGCCGGCGATGTCTTTGAGTGCAGTGACATAGCTCTGCGCGACGAAGTAGTTCAGCGCCTGCACGTCGCCACCGGCGACCGCAGCAGAGACCACTTCGGTTGCGCGGGCTTCGGCCTCGGCCGCGCGCTCGCGCCCCTCGGCCTCGCGGAAGGCGGCCTCACGCTCGCCTTCGGCTTGTAAAATGGCGGCCTGTTTTTCACCCTCGGCGCGCAAGATGGCGGATTCGCGTTCGCCCTGTGCTTCGAGGATGGACGCGCGTTTCTCGCGCTCGGCTTTCATCTGCCGCGCCATGGAGTCAACCAGATCGCGCGGTGGCTCGATGTCTTTGATCTCGATGCGCGTTACTTTCACGCCCCACGGTTGGGTTGCCTCGTCTACCACGCGCAGCAAACGCTCGTTGATCACGTTGCGGTTGGAGAGCAGGTCGTCGAGGTCCATGCTGCCCATCACGGTCCGGATGTTGGTGGTGGTGAGATTGATGATGGCGCCTTCGCGGTTGGTCACTTCATAGGAGGCGCGCGCGGCGTCGAGCACCTGGAAATACACCACGCCGTCCACTTTCACCATGGCGTTGTCACGGGTGATGATCTCTTGAGACGGCACGTCGTTGACTGTCTCCATCATGTTCACGCGGTTTGAGACGCGGTCGACGAAGGGGATGATGAAATGCAGGCCTGGTGTCAGGGTGCGGGTGTAGCGTCCGAGGCGTTCGACGGTGTGTTCTTCGCCCTGCGGCACGATTTGATAGGTGGCCCAGACAACTGCTGCCGCGAGCGCCAGCAACACCAGCGTAAAGGTGGAAAAACCCTCGATTCCCATGCCGATCTCCCAATCGAACTGTTGCGCGACCACCGCACAAGTCAGTGTTAATCATGGGGGTAAATCGGCCGTTTGCAACAGCCCAATTGGACTTGCTACGCGCGCCATGGGGCGTCACAGTGCGGGTTTCTTTCCGCGAGACTGCCGCCATGTACCAAGCCCGCCTGCACATCGACACCCCCGGTCGAGGGATGCTCGACATCAGCCGTGACGTCGCTGCGGAGGTGCGAGAGAGTAAAGTGGTCGCGGGCCTTTGTTCGGTGTTTGTCCGTCACACCAGCGCCTCGCTTGTGATCAGTGAAAACGCAGACCCGGATGTGCAGCTCGACCTCGAAACCGCCTTTGCACGCCTGGCACCGGACGGGGATGCAGCCAATGTGCACGTTTGCGAGGGACCGGATGATATGCCCGCGCACACACGCAGCGTTCTAACACAAACAAATATCACGGTGCCGGTGGCGGAGTGCCGGCTGTTGTTGGGTACTTGGCAGGGCATCTACCTTTGGGAACACCGTCACCGCGCCCATCGGCGCGAGCTGGTGGTCACGGTGATGGGCGAGATGGGATGAGTGTTTAGTAGGCTTTGAGAAATTTCTCAGCCGCTTCGTCGGCGCGTTGCTGTTGCACCTGGGCGTGTTGTTGCTTGACCGTCTCGAATGTCGCGGGCTCGGTGTAGAGCAGGCGCGAGCAATTGCAGCCGCGCGTCTTGTGCAATCTGATGTCGATACCGTCGACTTGCCACTCAAACAGCTGGTCGGTCAGAAACTCGCCCGGTGTCTCACGCGGGGGACCGTATTTCTCGGTCAAGCGGTTGAGCATGCGCTGGTGCGCCATGCGGTGGAGGTGGTATTCGGCAAAACCAAATTGCCCGGTCTGCACATCGAACCCGAGGTAGAGCCGGAAGCTTGCGTCCAGAATATTGCTGCTGTCAAAAACCTCGTAGACCTGATTGCGCTCGGTTTCTTGCAGCGTGGCACCCGCGCGTTTCACGGCGAAGCCGAGGTTGCCTTTATCGGCGTTGGCCAGAGGCACACCGAATAACTCCACAGCCGAGGCTGGAAGGCTTGTCAGTAACAGAAAGGTCAGAAAAATAGCGCGCATAAGGGGGGTATCGGCGCGAGTGCGGCCATTTTGTAGGGATGCCTGACTGCGGCGCGAAATGGGTACACTTGTGAACCACCTTCGCCACAGTGATCACCCGCATGTATACCTTGATCGGCAACCCCAAAAATCGCAGTTTCCGCGTGCTCTGGGCTCTGGAGGAGCTCGGCGTGCCCTACGAAATTGAACCCGAGCAGCCGCAGAGCGCGGGCATGCGAGCGGCCAACCCGAGCGGCAAAGCGCCCGCGCTGCGCGTCGACGACGAGATCTTGATTGATTCGGTTGCCATTGTGCAATTCCTCGCCGACCGCCACGGCGACCTCAGTCACGCACCGGGCAGTGTCGCGCGCGCCAAACAAGACAGCTTGCTGCATTTTGCGCTCGACGATTTCGACGGCTCGGCCTGGACTCTCGCTAAACACAGCTTTGTGTTTCCCGAGGCGCTCAGGCAAAAAGACGCGATCCGAGACGGCGTGAGCTGGGATCTGACCCGCGCATACGCAGCTTTTCAGGCGCGCGTCGGTGACGGTCCATGGTTGAGCGGTGAGCGCTTCACCGTCGCCGATATCATCACTGTGCACTGCGCGCAGTGGCTCTCGCGCGCGAGCCAAGTGCCACAGTGTGAGGCACTCACGCAATTGGTAGAGCGTGCCGTGGCGCGGCCTGCCTACCAGCGCGCAGACGCGATTCGACAGGCGGCGTGACCGCGCGCGCCGCGCTGCAACGGGTTGTGGTCAGCGACGTATTTGGTCGCACCCGCGCGTTCGATGAATTGGTGGCGCGGTTGCCGGGCGTGGTGGCTGTTGTCGATCCCTACGGCGGCCGCGAGCGAGGTTTTGGCAGTGAGGCAGAGGCCTACGCAGCCTTTGTCTCTGAAGTGGGTCTAGAAGGCTACACCGAGTTGTTGTCGCATCAATTGCGGTCACTCGGCCCGCCCGTGAGCGTGATCGGATTTAGCGTGGGCGGTGCCGCAATCTGGTGCTTGCCGGCCGATTCACCGGTAAGTGGTGGGCTCTGTTTTTACAGTTCGCAAGTACGGCACCACGCCGACTGTGCACCAGTCTTTCCGCTTCAGCTTGTGTTGCCCGCTTTTGAATCGCACTTTTCAGTTGACGATCTCGCTCATCGCGTCGCGCGCCATCCAGGTGTGACCAGTACGCGCACGACCGGCCGGCACGGTTTCATGAACGCCGTGTCTGAGCATTTTGACGCGCGCTTGTATTGCTCAGTTCTAGCGGATCTCTCTGCGCTGCCGCCGGAGCTTTGTTTTAGTCAGTGTTCGCTGAGCGCTTGTCGCCACTGATCAGCGCGTCCAGCGTGTCGCGCAAGACGTCGAGGTCGGCAGGACGCGAGAGCCGGTGGTCGCCGTCTGGCACGCGTGTCAGCGTTTTGTCCGCACCGGACCAGGCGTTGAGCAGGGCCTCGGATTGTGTGATGGGTACATCGGGGTCTTGCCCGCCGTGCAGTGCACGAAGTGGGCAATGCAGAGGGATTGCTGCACGCAACACGCAGGCATCGCGACTGCGGTCAAACAAGGCTTGCGAGAGTGGGTAGGGGCCGTCGCCGTAATCGGAGGGTCGCAAGACGCGGCCGCTCAAAGCGAGTGTGTCGCGTTCTTTTGCGTCAAGGGTTGGCCACAAGAGGTCTTCGGTGAAATCCGGCGCGGCTGCGACCGTGACGAGCGCCTGTACCCGTTGTGGGTGCGCGAGTGCGACCCGCACCGCGATCCAAGCGCCCATGCTCGACCCGATAAGCACTTGCGGCCCGCGCGTGACCGCGCAGATTACGGCGCTCGCGTCATCGGTCCAATCGCTGATGCCTAGCAACTCGAAATCACCGCTCGACTCCCCGTGGCCGCGGTAGTCGACAGCGGTGAAAGACCAGCCGCGCGCCTCTGCAAGTGCGAGCAGGTAGCGCGCTTTGTCGCCCGCGCGGTGCGAGCGAAAGCCCGGCAGAAAAACCAGACCTGGGCCGTCTGGGTGGCTGCCATGGCAGTGGGTGTAGGCGAGGGTGTCTGTGCCCGTGGCAAGCGTTGCGTGCACGGTCTCAACGTGTCAGCAGCGGCTCAAGTGCCGGCCAGACCAGATCGAGCAGAATCGGTTGGGCTGCGCTGTTTGGGTGGATGCCGTCGTCTTGCATCAATGAGGGGTCAGTTGCCACGCCCTCTAAGAAGAAGGGAACCAGGGCCGTGTTGTGCTCTTCTGCAACTTGCGCGAAAGACTCTAAAAAGCGCTGGGTGTAGCGCGCGCCGTAATTGCTTGGGATGCGCATGCCAAGCAGCAACACCTCGCCGTTGGCTTCTTGGACAAGCTGCACCATCGTTGACAAATTTTGACGAATATTTTGCAAAGATTGACCGCGCAGGCCGTCGTTCCCGCCGAGCTCGATGACTACAATGTCAGGGCGGTGGCGTGCGAGTGCGTCGGGCAGCCGTGCGAGACCGCCGCTGGTGGTGTCGCCGCTGATGCTGGCATTGATCACGTCAAAGCCAGTGTCGCCGTCTGCCAGTTTGTTGCCCAGCAACGCCACCCAGCCCTCGCGCTCGTCGATGCCGTAACCTGCAGACAAGCTGTCACCCATAACCAAAATGGTGCTGGCGTTTAATGACTGCACGTTAAAAGTGAACGTTATGAGCAATAGGGCGATCAGACGGTTTAACACGGGTCGGTCACTTCAAGGAGAGTCAACGTTGGAACACACTGTACTGCAAGCGCAGTCGCTGTCAAAAACCGTCGCAGCCCCGCACGGCGACGGTCCTGACCTTTCGCTGCTGGACGATGTTTCGTTGAGCGTCTCTGCCGGCGAGGCGGTGGCGGTTATCGGTCCCTCTGGTGCAGGGAAGTCGACATTGCTCGGGTTGCTCGCGGGACTGGATCAGTCGACAGACGGTTCAGTCGAGATGTTTGGTGCGTCCTTGAATGCGCTTGACGAAGACGGGCGCGCGGCACTGCGCCGTGGTCGTGTTGGTTTTGTGTTTCAAAATTTTCAACTGTTGCCCGGATTGAGTGCGCAAGAGAACGTCAAGCTCACACTCGAACTCGCCGGCACCGCCAACAGCGACGCGCGCGCAGCCGAAGCGCTCGCGGCGGTTGGCCTCGCAGAGCGCGCACAGCATGTGCCAGCGCAGCTCTCTGGCGGCGAGCAGCAACGCGTGGCACTTGCGCGTGCTTTTGCGGTGAAGCCTCAACTCCTGTTCGCAGATGAGCCCACGGGCAACCTCGACCAAGCAACGGGTGAGACCATTGCAGATCAACTGTTTGCGCTTCGCGATCAAAGCGGCTGCGCGTTGGTATTGGTCACCCACGACAGCACGCTTGCCGCGCGCTGTGACCGCCGTCTTGTGATGCGCGGGGGGCGTCTCGATGCCGCTGATTGACAGCTTGCGCCGTGGTGTTGGGTCGGCGCTGGCCGCCGAGGGCCGCGTGGTGGTGTTCGCGCTCGCACTCGCGGTTGCAGCCGTTAGCGGCGTTGGATTTTTCACAGAGCGCGTCGGTGGCGCGCTGTCCGCGCGGGCAGACGACATGCTCGGTGGCGATTTACTGCTCCGCGACAACCATCCCTTGCCAGAGGTCGTTGCGAGCGAGATTGAGACCTTGGACTTGCAGTTTGTCTCGTTGTTGACTTTTCCAAGCGTGGCACTTAACGCCGACGACGATTCGGCGCTGGTGTCGGTCAAAGTGGTCGAAGCGGGGTACCCGCTGCGTGGCGAACTCGCCACAAGCACCGCGCGCTTTGGCGGTGAATCACTCACCGGTGATATCCCCGAACCCGGTGAATTTTGGGTTGAGGAGCGGTTGCTCAGTGAGCTCGGGGCCGAGCTCGGTGACACGCTCTATGTCGGTTCACTTGGATTTCCGGTCACGCGCGTGATCACCTATGAATCAGACCGTGGCGGGTCGTTGTTTCAAATTGCGCCACGGGTGATGTTTAACCGCGCTGATCTAGCCGCCGCCGAGTTGCTCGGCGAGGGCAGTCGCGTGCGTTACACCACTCAGCTCGTTGGCGATGTCAATGCGCTGGAGACTTTGCAGGAGTCACTGTCTGAGCAGGCGCACCCCGGCCTCCGCGTTGAGACAGTCAGCGACGCGCGGCCGCAAGTGCAAAATTCGCTCGACCGCGTCGGCCGGTTTCTCGGCATGGCCGCGATGTTGACCGTGTTGGTCGCCGGTGCCGCCGTGGCAGTGTCACTGCAAGAGCAAGTTGCGCGCGCCTCTGATGAGGCGGCGGTTCGGCGCGCCTTTGGTGCCACCCACCGCGAGGTGCTGTTGCGTGTGTTGCGCTTGTTGGGCTGGCAGGCTGCTCTGGGTATCGTAATTGGTCTTGTGCTCGGGCTCGCATTGCAGGGCGCGATCAGCAGCGTTCTAAGCTTTTTGTTTACAACTGAATTGCCCGCGCCTGGCGCTGGCCCTGTGATTGCGGGCGCAGCGACGGCAATCGTGACGTTGGCGGGTTTTGGTCTGCCGGCGGTGCTCGGTATTCAACGCGTGCCGGTGATGCGCGTATTGCGCAAGGAAATGGGTGCGCCTCCACCAGCGGCTTGGGCTGTAATCGGGTCAGCAGTGCTGGCGCTCGCGGTGTTGTTGCTCTGGCAGGCGCGCGATGTGGTGCTCGCGGGCCTTGTGCTCGGCGCGTTGCTCGGCGCAACTGCCGTGCTCTATGCGCTCGCGGCGGGCTTGCAGTGGCTGGCGGGACGCGTCGCCGGCAATTTGCGGCCAGGTTGGCGCTTTGGTGTGGCTGCCATTGCGCGGCGAGGCGCGGCAGGGCGGCTGCAACTCACTGCGACCGGGCTTGGCTTGTTGTCGATGTTGTTGTTATCCACCGTCGGCACTGATCTGCTGCGCACCTGGCAGCGCGAATTGCCGGCTGATTTGCCGAACCTCTTCCTCGTGAACGTGCAGACTGACGCCGCAGATGATGTGCAAGCACGGCTAGAGGAGCTGACCGGTGACGCGGTTGAAATCTACCCCATGACGCGTGGCCGGCTGGTTGCGCTCAACGGCACCCCGGTGACGCCAGAGGATTTTCCGGAAGAAGCGCGGCGCACGGTTGGGCGAGAGTGGAATCTGACGTCGAGCGAAACGCTTCGCGCTGACAACATCATCACCGCTGGCGAGTGGTGGGAGCCCGGCGCTCAAGTGAGCGAGGTGTCGCTTGAAGACGAGCTCGCGGTACGCATGGGCGTGTCGCTCGGTGATACGCTCACCTTGCGCGTGGCGGGGGTGGACGTGGACGCGACCATCACGTCACTGCGCGAGGTTGATTGGGATAACTTCAAACCCAATTTTTTCGCGATCTTGCACCCGAGCGTGCGCGAGGGACTGGCAACCACATTCATGACGAGCGTGCGTCTCAATGACAACCAACGCGACGGCGCTGTGGCCGATATCGTGCGCGACTACCCCGGTGTCACCGCGCTCGATGTGCGCTCGCTGATCGAACGTATATCGGGATTGATTGACGCCGGCGCAAGTGCGGTGCGTTACACGCTGGTGTTGACCTTGCTCGCAGGCGCGGTGGTGTTGATCGCCGGTGTGCAGGCCTCAACCGCAGTGCGGGTGCGCGAGTCAGCGCTGCAGCGGGTGCTCGGCGCGAGCCGGGACGAGGTGCGATGGTCGGTGCTCGGTGAATTTGCGACCCTCGGCGCCGCGGCCGGTATTGTTGCGGCAGTGGTAGCCACCTTGGCCGGGCAACTGGTTGCGCGTTTGGTGTTTGATGTGACCCTCACACCCTCAATTTGGCCGCTGATCGTGGGCCCTGTGGGCAGTGGGGCGGGCCTGGCGCTGGCTGGGTGGCTGGCAGCGCGCGGCGCCGCCAGTCAACCACCGGGGGTGTTGCTGCGGCGGCTTTAATGCCGATGAGACAAGCAACACGTCCTTGACGTGCGGTCGCGCTGAGCGCATGGGATAATTGGCGTGCCGGGCGCGGTCCGGCTGACGCGGAGACGCCACAATCAAACACGCGCTGCACGTAGAAGATGCTGTCGTCACAGACCGAGCGCAGGTGCTCGACGCCTTGTTGCAAGATCTCGGCGACGGCGCGCGCGAGGTGCTCGGCAGTGCGCTGTCGCACGCGTGGCCAATTCACTTGCGAGAGCTCGCGGCGAGTCCGGTCAAAGCCGCCATCATTTTGCAGCGTCTTGGCGCAGACACGGAGACACGGTTAAGCGCCTTACTTGCCCCTGGCGCGGCACTGGGTGGATTGCCGATTGACCAGGTCGAACGCGAATACGGTGCGGCGGTTGCCGGCTTGGTGCGCAATGCGCGCTGGATGGACAGCTTCGCAGAGGCGGCTGGCGAAGTGCCGCCCTCGAGCGACGCCGATCGCTCCGAGACCATTCGCCGTATGCTGCTCACCACCGTTGATGACGTGCGCGCGGTGTTGGTCAAACTTGTTTTCCAATTGAGTCAATTGCAACGCCTGCAAGAGACCCCCGGTGCTGACCCAGGCCGGGTCGCGCGCGAGACTCTCGACATTTACGCGCCGCTCGCCAACCGCCTGGGGGTGGCACAGCTCAAGTGGGCCATGGAGGACCTCGCGTTTCGCGAGTGTGAGCCGGACGCCTATAAGCGCGTCGCGCGCGCACTCGAAGAGCGGCGTACCGACCGCGAGCAATACGTCGAGGACTTTGTGGTGCGCCTGCGCGGGCTGCTCACGCAATCGGATTTTAACAACGCGCACGTCTCTGGCCGCGCTAAACACCTCTACAGCATTTGGCGCAAAATGGTGCGCAAGCGCCTTGAGTTTGATCAGCTCTTTGATGTGAGGGCGGTGCGTGTGCTGGTTGATGACGTGCGCGAGTGTTACGCGGTGCTCGGCATCGTACACAACGCTTGGGCGCCGATTCCGAGTGAATTTGATGACTATATCGCCAACCCCAAAGGCAACGGCTACCGTTCCTTGCACACGGCGGTTGTCGGGCCTTTTGGGCGGCCTGTGGAAATACAAGTGCGCACCCGCGACATGGACCGTGACGCCGAACTCGGCGTGGCGGCGCACTGGGCGTACAAAGAAGGCGGCGCCTTCGATCAGCGCTTGCAGCAGAGCATCTCAGTGCTGCGTCAAGTGCTCGACGGCGACGGCGATGTCACACAACTCGCAAGTGAAGCGCTCGGTGAACGGGTCTACGCCTTTACGCCAAACGGTGATGTCAAAGACCTGCCGGCCGGCGCGACGCCACTGGATTTCGCCTATTCAGTGCACACCGAAATAGGGCATCGCTGCCGCGGTGCGAAGGTCAATGGTTCAATCTCCGCGCTCAATCGGCCGCTCGAGACCGGCGACCGCGTTGAGATCATGACCGCGCGGGACGCGCGGCCGAGCCGCAATTGGCTGTCGCGGGAGTTGGGTTACCTTGCAAGCACGCGTTCTCGCGCCAAAGTACGCGCGTGGTTCAACGCCCGTGATTTTGATGAAAACCTCGCCGAGGGACGCACCATCATTGAGGCTGAACTGCGCCGGCAGAACGCGCACGGTATCCGCGCTGAAGATCTCGTCATACCGTTGCGCGCCGACAGCTTGGACGCCTTGTGTGTTGCGCTTGGCCGTGGCTCCGTTGGTTTCTCGCAATTGAACGGCGCGATTGAAACCTTGCGCAAGCCTGTGCGCACGCAGCCGTTGTTCAAAGCCAGCCAGCTGCCAAAGCCCAGAACCGGCGAGATCAGCGTGCGCGGTGTTGGTCAGTTGTTGACCCGTATCGCACCGTGTTGCAGCCCGGTGCCGTTTGACGAGATCGTTGGGTTTATCACGCGCGGCAAAGGTGTCACGGTGCACCGCGCCGACTGCAACAACGTGGTGAACCTGTCTGACGCTGAGACCCAGCGGCTGATTGAAGTGGACTGGGGCACTGAGAAGCTCGGACGTTACACCGCGCGGCTGCGGGTTGAGGCCTGGGACCGCAACGGCTTGTTGCGTGACGTCTCGGCGGTGTTCTCCAATGTGCAAATTGGCGTGTCATCAATGAAGCTCGACACCGATCCCGTGGAAAACATCACCGTGATACACCTCAGCTGTGACGTGCCTGATGGTAAAGCCCTGAATTCCGCGATGACACGCCTGCATCAAGTGCCCAATGTGATCGACGTGCGGCGGGAGGTGAGCTGATGCGCAAAGCCGAACGTGCGGCCTATGTGATGGAGACGCTGCAAGCGCACTACCCCGAGACGCCAGTGCCGCTCGACCACAGCAACAACTTCACCTTGCTCGTGGCGGTGCTGCTGTCGGCTCAGTGCACCGACGCACGGGTCAACACCGTCACCCCGGAATTATTTGCCAATGCCGACAACGCGGCCGACATGACCGCCGTGCCGTTTGAGACCATCGCGCGCATTGTTAAACCTTGCGGCCTCGCACCGCGAAAAGCGCAGGCCATTGCCACACTGTCTCAGATGTTGGTTGAGTTGCACGGTGGTGAAGTGCCGCAAGATTGGGAAGCCCTGGAGGCCTTGCCAGGGGTGGGTCACAAGACCGCCTCGGTGGTGATGAGTCAGGGCTTTGGGGTGCCTGCGATGCCGGTTGACACCCACATACACCGCCTTGCGCAGCGCTGGGGGCTGACCAACGGCCGCAGCGTTGAGCAAACCGAGCGGGACCTCAAAAAGCTCTTTCCCGAAGAGCGTTGGAACGCCTTGCACTTGCAGATCATTTTCTACGGCCGCGAGCACTGCACCGCGCGCGGCTGCGACGGGACCGTGTGTGAGATCTGCCGCACCTGTTACCCGCGACGCCGAAATCCCGTCGTCGTTCGCAAGGCCTGACGCAACGTTAATTTTCTATTAACGCGTGTGCACCGTTGGCATATCCGGTGTTGTAACTTGTGACCGCCAAATTCATGCGATAATGATTTGTCGTGTGAGCCCGAGAGGGCTTGGTCTCGTGCTGGGAGGTAGGACGGGCTAGGCTTTTTGCATTCTCACGCGGACCGCGAAGTGCTGAGTTGCGCACTGAACCGATTCAATATTAAAGACTGAATACGATGATCAGTGACGCCAAGAAATTGATGCCCAGTTGGGCCAAGCCACATGCCCGCAAGGCGGTCTTCGGCGCTCGCCATATGAGTTCTTCGCGACGGGCCTTGCCGTCGTTCATTACCATCGGAACACAGAAGGGCGGGACCACAAGCCTGCACGAGTACCTGTCTCATCACCCGCAGTTACTGGCATCAAGCGCGAAGGAAGTGCATTTTTTCGACAGTGGGCTGAACCCAGAGGTGGACACTTTCGCCGCCGGGGTATCTTGGTATCGAGCGCACTTCCCACTTGCCGCCAAGATGGGTCCATATCAGCAAGCCTTCGAAACGTCCCCGCTGTATCTCTTCAACCCAGATGTGCCAGCCCGCATTTCCGCGTTGCTACCCGACGTCAAGCTGATAGTGCTGTTACGCGACCCAGTTGAACGGGCTATCTCCCAGTATTTCCACGAAGTTCGCCACGGCTTTGAGACCCTGCCAATTCAAGAAGCCTTCGATGCGGAAAAAGCCCGGCTGGCGCCAGCGTTGCTAAAACGCAATTACAAAGACCTGAACTTTATCCACAGTTCGTACAAAAGCCGCGGTCATTACTGTGAGCAGTTGAAACGTTTCTACGCTTATTTCTCTGCAGATCAGCTGCTGGTACTCGACAGTGCAGCCTTGTTCTCTGACCCCAACGGCACATTGCAACGCGTGTACGAGTTCATCGGTGTAAACGCTGGGTTCAACTTGGACAATGTGGCACCGAGCAATGTCGGCAAGGACAAGAAAGACATTGATCCAGCAATATACGACTCACTGCGGGAATACTTTCAACCACGAAATGAAGCGCTCTACGAACTCCTGGGCGAAGATTTCGGTTGGTAAGTTTGTGTCACTCTCAGACTTGTGGAGTGAAAGAGTGACAAGTTGTCAGCCATAAAAGACTGTTCTGATTTGTCGCGCACTTAATTGAAATCACCCGAGAGCTGGTGTCGCTCCGCGTGTTGCACACCGCGAGAATCAATCGCGAGCGCGGCATTTTTTTGAAACCGTTGAACGCTGTGGCGTGAACGCACGGGCTTCTCAGTCAGATGCCTGTCTTGCCTGGATTGTCATTGTCCAGTGTGGCGCAGGGTCAGCGTGCCGTCGCGCTGCGTGAGTTCAAGTTGGCCGAGGAAACTCATGCCGAGCAGCACGTCGATGCCTTGCATATGCGGGTTGATGCTGGCGTTGACGTCGTACAGCACGATGTCGCCGAGGGCGACGCGCTCGATGCGTGTGTCGAAGACGGTGATGGTGCCGGCGGCGGTGTTGGCGCGGCTGGCGCGCAAGCGCGCGAGCCCGGCTTGGGCTGCAAGTTCGCTTGAGACCACAACGTCGGTTGCGCCGGTGTCGAGCAAGAACACCGCATCCGCGCCGTTGATCTTGCCGTTGGCAACAAAATGCCCTGCGCGGTTGCGTTCCAGCGTGACTTCAATTTGGCTGCCGTCTGTGAGGGTGGCGGGGTTGCGGTTTGGATTTTCGCGGTCGTCAAGGGTGCGCTGAAACACCAACACAAGTAAGCCGCCAACCACAAGCCACGCCAGCACAATCATCGCAAGTCCAGTGCGCCGGGTGCTCATGGGCTGTGCACGCTCAGTTGGCCTGCGCAGGCGTTGTTCAGCGCTGCCATCAGTGGCTCTCGTACGTCGGCGTCGAGCAGCAGATCGAAATCCACGGTGTCACTGTACCCAACGGTTTCAATGTCCGCCGCGTGGGTGTCGATCAGGTGTCTGGCGGTGGATTCGGTGGCGTAGGGGACTGAGAGCTTCAGTGCCACGCGTTCGCGCCACGGGGTGGTTGTGAGCGCGTCGAGCGCCGCGACCAGAGATTGGGTATAGGCGCGCACCAAACCGCCAGTGCCCAGTTTGGTGCCGCCGAAATAGCGCACGGTGGCGGCGACCACAAAGCCGACGTCACCGTGCTGGAGCACGTTCAACATGGGTTTGCCCGCGGTGCCGGACGGCTCGCCGTCGTCAGAGCAACCGAGCGCTGTGGTCTGACCGGGCACGCCCGCGATAAAGGCCCAGCACACATGGTTGGCGTCTGGGTGTTGCGCGCGAAGCGAGGCAATCGTGGCGTGAGCCGCTGTCGTGGTAGGCGCGTGCGCGACTGTGGTCTGAAAGCGCGAGCGTTTGACCTCAGTGACCACCTCGACCGGTTCGGCAGGGATGCGGCAGTTCATGGGCTGAGTGTAGCCCTGTGTGTTGCACAAACCGAGTGAAGACCTCTCTGATCCTCAGGATTTGCGGCATGTGTCAGGTAAAAGCACCGGCGGCCCATCCTGTGCGGCCCAGCCTAGGCGGCCCCACCTACGCGGCCCGTCCACCACAACAACGGGATTTGGACCGGTTTAAATTTTAAATGGATCACTGTGTTGTAGGTTCGGCTTCAGCCGAACACATGCTTGGAGCACGGCGTGAGGCTTGGGGGCACGTCAGATTGAAACCCAGCCGGCCCCAAAGGCAAATCAGCACGGGTTGATCAATCTCGGCTAAACCGCTCTCGCTCGACGATCATGTCTCGGCTGAGGTCCGTGATGCGCGAGCATCCCATCAAGCGCATGTCGCGAATGATCTCTTCGCGCAGTTTGAATAACGCGCGCTCCACACCCGGCTGTCCAGCGGCCGCGAGCGGGAAGAGGTAATAGCGGCCGATGCCCACGGCCTTGGCGCCGAGTGCCAGCGCCTTGAGCACATGGGTGCCGCGCTGGACGCCGCCGTCGATCATCACGTCCAGGCGGTCGCCGACCGCAGCCACAATCTCTTCCAATTGGTCGAACGCGGTGGTGGAGCCGTCGAGTTGGCGGCCACCGTGGTTGGAGAGCACGATACCGGTGCAGCCGATCTCGGCCGCGCGTTTGGCGTCTTCGACGCTCATGACCCCTTTCAAGCAGAACTGCCCATCCCACTCGCGCACCATTTTGGCGACGTCATCCCAGTTGAGTGACGGGTCGAGCAGCTCGGTGAAGTAGCGCCCGATCGACATCGCGCCACCGCCCATGTCGACGTGGGCGTCGAGCTGCGGCAGGCGAAAGGCTTCGTGGGTGAGGTAGTTGATGCCCCACTGCGGTTTGAGCGCGAACTCGGCGATGCCACGCAGGTTCAAGCGGAAGGGAATGGAGAAGCCGGTTCTCAGATCGCGCTCGCGGTTGCCGCCGGTGATTGAATCTACGGTCAGCATCATCACATCGACACCAATCTCCTTGGCGCTTTGCATCATCGCGGTGTTAAGGCCGCGGTCTTTGTGAAAGTAGAACTGGTAGACCTGCGGATTCTTGTGCCGCGCTTTGAGCGACTCCATGCTCACCGTACCAAGCGAGGACACACCGAACATTGTCCCAAATGCCTCGGCAGCTGCGCCGACGGCGTACTCGCCCTGGTGGTGAAACAACCGCTGCAACGCGGTTGGTGAACAGTAAAACGGGATGTCGAGGTCTTGGCCCATGATCGAGACCGAGAGGTCAACATCCGACACACCGCGCAAGACATTGGGCACGAGATCAAATCGGTCAAAAGCGCGGGTGTTGTTGCGCATCGTGATTTCGTCGTCCGCGCCGCCGTCGATGTAATTGAAAATCGGCCCCGGAAGGCGGCGCTTCGCGAGGGCTCTGAAATCGTGGTGGTTATGGCAAGCAGAGAGGCCCACGGCGCGATCCTTGTTGGCAGTAAAATTGGATCATTTACTATACCATTGTTTTTTAGCACGGCCAGGCTAGGCCGTCGCGGGATCGCACGGTCAGGACACAGGGGAAGGCAATGAACCGACAATCAGAGGTGTTTAGACCGGTTGATAACCGCTCGGTGGTGGATGCGGTGGTGCAGCAGATTGAAACGCTGATCCTTGACGGCGTGTTGCAGCAGGGGATGAAGCTGCCACCGGAGCGTGAGCTGTCCGAGCGCTTTAACGTGTCTCGCGTCAAGCTGCGCGAAGCCTTGCAGCTATTGGAACATTCCGGTTTGATCGCCTCGCGGCAAGGGGACGGCACCTACGTCGCACGGCTCACTGGGGATGCGCTGTCACCCGCCATGATTGCGCTCTACGGGCGGCACGAGCGTGGCTTTGAAGACTACCTCGAATTCCGGCGTGAGATTGAAGCCTTCGCTGCGCGCCTCGCAGCTCAGCGTGCGACGGATGTGGACAAGGGCCTGCTCGAGGATTGCTTGGCGCGGCAGGCGCAGGCGGTGGCGGACGCCGACCACGCGGCCGCGCTCGCTGAAGACATCCGCTTTCACACCGCTGTGGTTGCGGCCGCGCACAACTCGATGCTCGTGCACACGACCACGTCGCTCTACGAACTCACCGAGCAAGGGATCATGTATAACCGCCAGGCGATGCGTGGCAGTCGGGATGCACCGGAACAGTTACTTGTGCAACACCGCGCGATCGTGGAGGCAATTGATACAGGCTCAGCCGGTGACGCGGCCGCAGCTGCCGAAGCGCACATCGACTACGTCGCGCAGGCAGTGCGTGATGCGTTGGCGGCGGCACGCCGCCAGCAAATTGCCGAGGACCGCAGCAGGATTCGCCATGACCGATGACGCGTTGGTCCGGCCGAGGGTTCGATGTTGATCAGGCTGTGGGTCTGACTGTAGGTTCGACTGGAGGTTCGACTTCAGTCGAACGCATGCGGCGAACACGGTGAGATGTTTGAGGCATGCGGCCGGTTGAAACCTAGGCGGCCCCACCTGGGCAGCCCCACCTAGGCGGCCCCACCGAGGCAGCCTAAATTCGGCCGCCCAGGCGATGGCGCGGTCTCAGTGCATTGCGGCGTCAGTTTGCAGCAAGTCATGCACTTCATTGACTGCAACCGACAGCATCGCGAAGTCGGTCGCCTCGGCGGCTTTGATGTCGCTCATTAAGCGCTGGTAATTGCGCAGGTTCGCTTCACCGTTGTCAGACCATTTTTGTACCAAGGTCTCAGCTTTTTTGGCGCCCTTGACCGTGGTCAGGACTTCGGCTGTGAGCTTGCGTTGCTGGTTGTGCAAGTCTGCGCGCAGTCTTGACTTGGCCAGGCTGTGCCAGTGGTTGGTGACGCTGATCTCGGCGATCTCGTCGCGCAACCATTGCAAGTCGAGCTGAGCACCGAGTTCGAAGTAGACGCTGGCAACGAGCGTGACGTCGCTCTTGGTCTGGGTTGCAACTTCCACCACATCGAGCGCGGAGGAGAGCGGCACCACGTTGGCGACCCGCGCTGCAAGCTCGCGGCTTACACCCGCGCCTACAAAGTGCGCGGCGCGCGCTTCGAGTGACTGACGGTTGATCGCGGCGAGTGGCTTTGGCATTGCCTTGATCAAGTCGTCTAGCCCGCCCTTGTAATACTGAATGCTGTCCTCGATACCGCCCTGGGCGCGGCGAGCGCGCACCAGCCAATGAATGGAGCGTTCAACTAAACCACGCACCAAAATCATGAGATCGCTCTGGGTGGAGGCTGCCACCACGTTATCAAGCGCTTCAATTTCGGACCACAGGCTCTCCATATCAAAGAGCTTGACCGTGGTGACAAAGGCGCGCATGAGTTCGGCCACATTCGCGCCGATCTCGCTGTGCAGGCGGAAGGCAAAGCTTGGCCCGAGGCGGTTGACAAACTCGTTGGTCAGCACGGTTGCGATGATCTCGCGGCGCAGCCGGTGCTCGGCCATTTGCGAAGCGTAGCGTTCAGAGAGGAGAGCAGGGAAGTACTCGATCAACACCTGCAAGAGGTAGGGGTCATCGGGCACATCCGATTCGAGCACCTCGGTGTAGAGCGTCATTTTCGCGTAGGAGACCAACACGGACAGCTCAGGGCGTGACAGGCCACCGTTGTTGGCGAGCCGCTCTGCGATTTGCTCGTTGTCCGGCAGGAATTCAATGCCACGATTGAGCAGGCCTGCGTTCTCGAGTGCCACCATAAACCGCCCGTGCTCGCTCATCAGCGCCGGCGCTTGCGCGGCAGCGAGTGAAATGCACTGGGTTTGTTGGTAATTGTCTTTGAGCACCAACAGGCCAACTTCGTCGGTCATGACTTCGAGTGTGGTGTCGCGTTGTTTCTCTGTCAGCTCGCCTTGCTCCACCACTTGGTCGAGCAAGATTTTGATGTTGACTTCGTGATCGGAACAATCGACGCCGGCGCTGTTGTCGATGGCGTCGGTGTAATTGAGCGCGGTGGTCTCGTTGATGCCGTGGCGTCGCGCAAATTCAATGCGACCCTCTTGAGTCACGCCGAGGTTGCCGCCCTCACCAATCACACGGCAGCGGAGCTCCGTTGCGTCCACGCGTACCGCGTCGTTAGCGCGGTCTGCGGCGTCGGCGTGGGTTTCATTGGAGGCTTTGATGTAGGTGCCAATGCCGCCGTTCCAAAAGAGATCGACCGGCGCTTTGAGGATGCCGTTGATGAGTTCATTGGGGGTCAGAGTGTCCGTGTCGAGGCCCAGCGCAACGCGCGCTTCCTCTGATAGCGTGATGGATTTCGCGCTGCGTGAAAACACGCCGCCACCTGCTGAAATCAGCTTGCTGTTGTAGTCTTCCCAGGTCGTGCGCGGCGTCTCGAACAGGCGCTTGCGCTCGGTGAAACTCGCGGCGGCATCCGGCGAGGGGTCGATGAAAATGTGCATGTGGTTAAACGCTGCGATCAACCGAATGTGCTCTGAGAGCAGCATGCCGTTGCCAAAGACGTCGCCGCCCATGTCGCCGACGCCCACCACCGTGAAGTCTTCAGACTGAGTGTCTACACCGAGTTCGCGGAAGTGTCGTTTGACCGACTCCCAGCCGCCGCGCGCGGTGATGCCCATGCCCTTGTGGTCGTAGCCGTTCGAGCCGCCCGAGGCAAAGGCGTCGCCGAGCCAGAAACCGTACTCATGGGACACGCTGTTGGCAAAGTCAGAGAAGGTCGCGGTGCCTTTGTCGGCAGCGACCACGAGGTAGGGGTCATCTGGGTCGTAGCGGCGCACGTCGTTCGGCGGCACGATCTCACCCGAAACCAGGTTGTCGGTTAGGTCCAGCAAGCCGCGCAGGAAGGTTTTGTAACAAGCCACCCCTTCGGCCATGAAGGCGTCTCGGTCTGACATTGACGGCGCCTGCTTGAGCACGAATCCGCCTTTTGACCCGACCGGCACAATCACCGCGTTCTTGACCATCTGCGCTTTCACCAGCCCGAGAATCTCTGTTCTGAAATCCTCGCGGCGGTCGGACCAACGCAGGCCGCCGCGCGCGACTTTGCCGCCGCGCAGGTGCACGCCTTCGACGCGCGGTGAGCACACGAAAATTTCGAACATCGGCCGCGGCAGCGGAATGCCTTCGATTTTCGCGGGGTCAAGCTTGATTGAGAGGTAGTCTTTGTGTTCGCCTTCCGCGTCGCGCTGGTAGTGGTTGGTGCGCAAGGTTGCGTTGATGAGATTGCGGAAGGTACGCAAGATGCGGTCTTCATCGAGGCTCGCAACATTCTCGAGTTGCGCGTCGATTTCAGCTTCAATGCGCGCTGTCTCTTGCTCGCTGCTGTCGGCTTTGGCCGGATCAAAACGTGCGTGAAACAGCGCGACAATCTGCCGCACGATGTCGGTGTTGCGCTGCAGGCTCGTTGAGATGTATTGCTGTGAGAAAGGGCTGCGGATCTGCTGCATGTATTTTGACATTGCGCGCAGTACCACCACATCACGCCAGCTCAACCCGGCTTGCACAACCAATTGGTTGAGGCTGTCGTTCTCGACGTCACCGCGCCAGACACGGGCAAAGGTCTCGATAAATTGCTCACTGACCGCGTCCGGGTCAATCGCATTGCCGTCGCGCGCGCGCAGGGTGAACTCATCCATGTAGACGGCGCTGCCGTCGCTGCGCTCGACAGTGAACGGGTGTTCACCGATCACGCGCAAGCCCATGTTCTCAAGCACAGGCAGCACGTCTGATAGTGCAATGGACTGGCCGGGTGAGTAGAGCTTGAAGTGAACGATCTCGTCGCTTGCGAGCAGCGGCCTGAAAAACTGCAAGGCGAGCTCGCCGGTGTCGGCAATCGACTCCATGCGCTCGATGTCGTAGACCGAAGCCGCCGGTTGAAAGGCGGCCTTGTATGCAGCGTCGAACCCACTGCCGTAGCGGGCCAGCAAGGCGTTGCCGCGTTCTTCACCGAAATGGTCGTGCAAGCTTTCGGCGAGTTGGTCTTCCCAACTGCGCGCAACGTCGATGAGTTTTTGCTCGAGCGCTTCCCAGTCGACCTCGTTCTCAAGTGCGTTACCGCGTGTCCAGATCACGTAGTTCAGTCTCGCCAGAGCCGAGCCCGACGAAAATTCTGTATCAAACTCAACGTCCACGCCGTCGAGGGCTGACTGCAAAATGGACTGCACCGCTAGGCGCAACTCGCGGCCGTATTTCTCTCGTGGCACGTATACCAAGCAGTTGTAGAAGCGCCCGAAGCGGTCGCGCTGACCAAACAGCGCCACGCGTTGGCGTTCTTGCAGGTTGACGATGCCGGTGACCATGCTGGTCAGCTCTGGCGCCTTGGTTTGCAGAAACATGTCGCGCGGAAACGTTTCGATGATGTCTTTGAACACTTTGCCAACGTGGCTGTCGGCGTTGAGTTGAGACATGTCAAGAGCGGCGTTTGCACGGCGGCGCAGCAGTGGAATGTCGGAGGCGAGCGCGCGGTAGGCGTGCGAGGTGAACAAACCCAGGAAGCAGCGCCAAGCGGTGATGTCGCCCTTGTCATTGCGCACGCTGACCGCGACCAAGTCCATGCGCGCGTCGCGGTGGACGGTGGCGCGCAGGGCGGATTTGGTCACCAGCAGTTGGCTGTCGTCGTCGATCAGCACATCTGCCTGTGGCAGCACGTCTTGGGTGGGTTGCTCGTCCGAGCCACGGCGGTTGTGGATGGCGCCGAGTGAGGCTTTTTTGTTGAGTTTGAGTTGTTTACCGGTGACGGAATATTCGCAGTACCCGATAAACGTAAAGTGGCTGTCGCGAAGCCACTGCATAAAGGCGCTGCCTTCAGCCGCGGCGGCGTGGTCGCTTCGAGCGTTCAAGTCTTTGATGCAATCATCAGCACGCGCGAGCATCGACTGCCAGGCGTCGGTTGCGGCAACCACATCGGTTAGCACGCCGCGCAGTGCGAATTCAATTGCATTCAGTTCGGATTGATCGGTGCGCTTGTCGACCTGCACCTGCATCCAAGCCTCGCGTTGACTCTTCTTGTCGTCGGCGTCAGTGAGCGCGACAAGCCGACCGTCCGGGTCGCGTTGTGCACAGAGAATGGGGTGTACGGTCAGGTGTACAGTCACACCGCAGCGCACGAGCGCCTGCTGGACCGAGTCAACCAAAAAGGGACGGTCTTCTACTACCAACTCGACAATGGTGTGTGGAGATTGCCAGCCGTGGCGTTCAGCGTGCGGGTTGTAGACCCGCAGGTGGGCGTCTCCCGGCTTGCGTTTTTCAGCCGATGCCCAGTGCGCGAGGGCTGCACCAGCGAGGTCTGACGGCGAGCTGCGCTGCAAGTCAGCGGCTGGCACGCCGTGGTAGTAATGGCCGACAAAGGCGCCGATCCGATCGCGTTGGTCGCGGGGGATGACATTCTCACTCTCCGCGAGGATGCGTTCTATGAGGTCTGAATTCACGGTGGCTGCCTTATTTTGTGCAGTGTGAGTCAAATTGAGCACGTTGTCGGTCTCCTGCGATATCCGTTCGCGTTGTCAGGTCGCGCCAGTGGGCACGAATCACCGCATCGACCCGCATTTAACATGCCGGGCGAGGACCGCAGTTGGCCTATTGACCGTTTTTGGCAACAGAATGACAGCTTTGTACTCGGTGTGACGCGCCGAATGCCTCGGCCGTGGCCGAGGGCTGTTAGCTGGTGTTAGGAGGAACGCGGGCTCAGTTAGCCCGGAACTTGGTCGCGTACAAGCATTGTTTCGGTCGCCGGCAAGCGCGGGCCGAAGTGCGTGACCACTTTGGACGCGGCGCGGCAGGCGAGGGTGGCGGCATTACTGTCGGTCTGGCCCTGAGTCAGGGCGTAGAGGTAGGCACCTGCGAACATATCGCCCGCGCCGTTGCTGTCGATGGCGGTCACGGCTGTGGCGTCGTGGCGACTGATGCCGTCTTCGGTGTAGACCGCGCAGCCGTTGGCGCCGTCGGTGATCACAACCGTCTCGGCAAGTTCGCCGCGCAGGGCGGCACCTGCGTCATCTAGGGTGTTGCAGCCGGTCATGAGCAGGGCCTCATCGCGGTTGCTGAACAACAGGTCCACGCCTGGCGCAGCCATCTCAATCAGGCCCTCGCGGAATCCACCGACCATGTTGACGTCCGACAGCGTGAGCGCGGTGCGCACGCCGGCCTCGCGCGCAATGCGGTGCGCCTCGATGGCGGCGGCGCGCCCGGTTGGGGAGGCGACCAGGTAGCCTTCCATATAAAGGTATTTGGCACGCGCGAGCGCGGCGGCGTCGATGGCGCTGCTGTCGATGTCGGCGGTGGCGCCGAGAAAGGTGCTCATGCTGCGCTCGGTGTCTGGGGTCACCAGCACCACGCAGGTGCCGGTCACACCGTCCGGACGGTTGCCGGCACCCAGGTTGCTGTCGACACCGTTCGCGGCGAGGTCGGACATGTAGAAGTCGCCGGTGTCGTCACTCGCTACCCGGCACGCATAGAAGCCCTTGCCGCCAAATTGCGCGAGCGCGATGACGGTGTTGGCGGCCGATCCACCACACGCGCGGTGGGTGTCGCGCTCGCCCAATCCGGCCAGCAGCTCGGCGCGGCGCGCTTCATCAATTAGCGTCATTAGGCCTTTGTCGACGCCGAGGGCGGCGAGTTCGTCGTCTGAAACTCGGGTCTCGATGTCGACGAGGGCGTTGCCAATGGCAAAGAGATCGTAGTCGCGCACGCGGTCGGGTCCTCGGGGCAGTCTGGTTAAGTGGTGTCGGGCGGGCTAGAATTGCACAGTTTAGCCGAGCCGACGTCCGCGCACGTCGGTCTCCTGTCTGTTACCGCACGATCGCCGAGAATCACACCGCCATGCGCAGCCAAACTTGTGGCCAAGTCAACGCCACCCACGTCGGAGACACCGTCCAGCTTTGCGGCTGGGTCAACAAACGCCGCGACCACGGTGGCGTGATCTTCGTCGATTTGCGCGACCGGGACGGTCTGGTGCAGATGGTCTTCGACCCGGACACCCCCGAGATCTTCAGTCTCGCAGAGCAATTGCGCAACGAGTTCGTGATCCGTGTGTCGGGCTGCGTGCGCCCGCGCCCAGAGGGCACGGTCAACCCGGAACTGAGCTCGGGTGAAATTGAAGTGCTTGGCCTTGAGCTCGAGATACTCAACCGCAGCGAGACGCCACCGTTTCAGCTCGACGACGATGACGTCGGCGAGGAACACCGCCTTCGTTACCGGTACATTGACCTCCGCCGCCCGGCCGCCGCAGAGCGCTTGAAGCTGCGCCACCGCACCATCCGCGAGATGCGTAACGTGCTCGACGACGCCGATTTCATCGAGGTTGAAACCCCGATGTTGACCCGCGCCACGCCTGAAGGCGCGCGCGACTACCTGGTGCCGAGCCGTGTGCACCCGGGGCAGTTCTACGCTTTGCCGCAGTCACCGCAGCTCTACAAACAGCTTTTGATGATGGGTGGGCAGGACCGCTACTACCAAGTCGCGCGATGTTTCCGCGACGAAGACCTGCGCGCCGACCGCCAGCCGGAATTCACTCAGCTCGATATCGAGATGTCCTTCGTTGAAGAAGAGGACGTGATGTCGCTGATGGAGGCGATGATCCGTCAGGTCTTCAAGACTCAGCTCAACGTCGACCTCGCTAACCCCTTCCCGCGCATGACCTATGCTGAATCCATCGAGCGCTACGGCGTCGACCGCCCGGACCTGCGCGTGCCGATGGAAATGGTGACGGTCTCGGATCTGGTCGCTGACATCGACTTCAAAGTCTTCGCTGGCCCCGCCAAAGACCCAGCCGGCCGCGTCGCTGCGCTGCGCGTGCCAGGCGGCAACGCGCTCAGCCGCAAAGAGATTGATGGCTACACCGACTTCGTCGGCCGCTACGGCGCCAAGGGCCTCGCGTACATCAAGTGCAACGACATCGCCGCCGGCGTTGACGGTTTGCAATCTCCGATTGTGAAGTTTTTCAGTGAAGAGGCGATCAAAGGCGTGCTCGAGCGCACCGGCGCCGAAGACGGTGACCTCATTTTCTTTGGTGCTGACAAGGCGAGCGTGGTCAACGACGCGATTGGCGCATTGCGCGTGAAGGTCGGTCACGACATGAAACTCATTGAAGGCGACTGGTGCCCTGTGTGGGTGGTCGATTTCCCAATGTTCGAATTTGATGCCCGCGAGAATCGTTGGTCGGCGATGCACCACCCGTTCACCGCGCCGTCAGTGGACGCCGAAACCCTCAAGTCTGACCCCGGCGCCGCGCTCTCGCGCGCCTACGACATGGTGATCAACGGCATCGAAGTCGGCGGCGGCTCCATCCGTATTCACAGCCCAGAGATGCAGGCCACCGTGCTTGAATTGCTCGGCATTGACAGCGAAGAGGCCGAAGGCAAATTTGGCTTTCTGCTCAAGGCGCTGCAATACGGTGCGCCACCGCACGGCGGCATCGCATTTGGTCTGGACCGCTTGATCATGATGATGGCGGGCGCCGACAGCATCCGTGACGTCATGGCGTTCCCCAAGACACAGAACGCGAGCTGCTTGCTGACCGACGCGCCTGGCGACGTCGATGAGCGCCAACTGCGCGAGCTGTCGCTGCGTCGCCGGTTGCCCGCGGCGGAGAGCTGAGTACCCCGCGTGGCGTTCAAACGGCCGGAGTCGGTGTTGATCGTGGTACGCACCGACACGAACGCGGTGCTGATGATGCGCCGTAGCGGCGCGGACGGCTTTTGGCAGTCCGTGACAGGCAGTTTGGAGCCGGGCGAGGGCGCGTCCGCCTGCGCGGTGCGCGAGCTTGAAGAAGAGACGGGGTTGGTTGCGCCGGTGCGAGATTGTCACCTGACATCGCGCTTTGTGATCAGGGAGTCGGCGTTGCACCGCTACCCGCCTGGCACGGTGCACAACACTGAACACTTGTTTGAGTGTGTGCTGCCCGCTGAAGTGGCTGTGCGGTTGTCAGACGAGCACACCGAGTACACCTGGCTGCCGCCGCAGGCGGCCATTGAACGCGCCTGGTCAGAGACCAACCGGGACGCGATCCGCCAACTGACGGCGGCTTGAGCGCAGGGCGAGGCGGCCCTCGCGCATTGACACATTTGAGAGTTGAGGAGACGACATGGCCGGTCACAGCAAATGGGCCAATATCCAGCACCGCAAAAAAGGCCAAGATGCCAAGCGCGGTAAATTGTTTACCAAATTCATTCGCGAGATCACTGTCGCGGCGAAAATGGGCGGCTCGGATTTAAACAGCAACCCGCGTTTGCGCCTGGCAGTGGACAAGGCGCTGACCAACAACATGCCCAAGGACACCGTCGAGCGCGCGATCAAGCGCGGCGCCGGCGAACTCGAGGATGTGGCCTACGAGGACGTACGCTACGAAGGTTACGGTGTGGGTGGTGTTGCGATCATGGTCGATTGCATGACCGATAACCGAAACCGCACGGTCGCTGAAGTGCGTCATGCCTTCAACAAGATGGGCGGCAATATGGGCACCGACGGCTCGGTGTCTTATCTCTTCAGCAAACTCGGCGTGCTCGCCTTCGGTGAGGGCTGCGATGAAGACGCCATCATGGAAGCCGCGCTCGAGGCCGGTGCCGAGGATGTGGTCTCTAACGACGACGGTTCAGTCGAGGTGCTGACCGACGAGGCGAGCTTTGTCGATGTCAAAGAAGCGATGGTCGCGGCAGGCTTTGAGCCCGAGCACAGCGAAGTGACCATGCGGCCTGCAACGGAGATTGCGCTCGACGTTGAGCAGGGGCAAAACGTCCTCAAGTTGCTCGACATGCTCGAAGACCTCGACGACACCCAAAACGTCTACAGCAACGCCGACATTCCCGCCGAAGCCTACGACGCGTGACGCGAATCCTTGGCATCGATCCGGGATCGCGTATCACTGGTTGGGGTGTGATCGAATCCGACGGGCGGCACAACCGCCACGTCGCCCACGGTCATATCAAGGTCGAGGGCGACAGCCTGGCCGAAAAGCTTGCGTGCATCTTCAGCCGCGTGACGGCATTGGTCGCCGAGTACGCGCCCGCTGAGTCGGCGGTGGAAGAAGTCTTTATGTCCAAAAATGCAAGCTCGGCGCTCAAGCTGGGGCAGGCGCGTGGCGCCGCCGTGTGTGCACTTGCAACCGCGGGGTTGCCGGTGGCTGAATACGCGACGCGGCTGGTGAAGCAATCTGTGGTGGGCAAGGGCAGTGCGGACAAGACCCAAGTGCAGCACATGGTTGGGGTGTTGCTGAACCTCAAGGGCGAGAAACTGCAAGCAGACGCCGCCGACGCACTCGGGGTCGCGCTGTGCCACGGTCATCTGCGTGTTCACCGCGCGCTGACCGCCGAACTCAAATCGGAGACACCGTCATGATTGCGCGACTGACCGGCACCCTGGTACAGAAGACTCCGCCAGATCTTGTGATTGATGTGAACGGCGTGGGTTACCTTGTGGCCGCACCCATGTCGAGTATCTACCATTTGCCAGCGCTCGGCGAGCGGGTGGTGTTGCACACCCACATGGTGGTGCGCGAAGACGCGCAGCTGTTGTTTGGCTTTGTCACTGAGACTGAGCGCAGTCAGTTTCAAACGCTGATCAAGATCAGTGGCGTCGGCCCGAAGGTCGCGCTCGGCGTACTGTCTGGGATGTCAGGTGATGAGCTCGCCATCGCGGTGCAAAACGAAGACGCAGCGGCGCTGTCGCGCCTGCCTGGCATCGGCAAGAAGACGGCAGAGCGTCTGATTGTTGAGCTAAAAGACAAGCTTGGCGCTATTGAAGGTGGCGCCCGTGCCGGTGCTGCGCCCGCAGCGGGCGGCAACGCCATGCTCGGCGAGGCCTGCGCGGCGCTTGAAGCGCTTGGCTACAAAGCGAGTGACGCCTTGCGCATGGCGAAATCTGCCAAAGACGCGGGCTCGGTTGAAGAGATTATCCGGCTCGCGCTGCAAAGCAGTGTGCGCCGTTAAGGCGCCACCGCAGCGGCTGCTTGCCGCGCGTTTAACCGCGCTGCGGGATATGGCGCGCCAGCCCTACGGCGCGGCCTGGGACCTCGGCGCTGATCACGGTTTGCTCGCAGATGCCATTGAGCGTGATGGCCTGTGCGGCCGCGTGCACGCGGTGGACCGCGTTCCTGAACTGTGTGATCGCATGGCGACGCGCTACCCCGCGCTCGATGTGGCTTGCCTCGATCTGCATCGCGTGGTGTTCAACCCCGTGCTCGGTCGGACGCTGGTGGTTGTCGCGGGTCTTGGTGGCGATACCGTGGCGGACGCGGTCGAGCGCGTGCTCGCGCGGCACAGCGGTTGGCCGCTCGATTTTTTGTTGTGTCCGGTGCGCCAGTGTTGGGCGTTGCGGGAACGACTTGCCGCACTGCCACTCGAAGTGCAGGAAGAGGCGTTGGTATGCGAGCGCGGACGGATCTACGAGGTGATGCGCTTGCGCGTGGCGGCGAGCCCGCGCCGACACCGCCAACCGTGGCCCGCAGGCGTGATTCGGTGGCCCGAAGGCGCGCTGCGGGAGCGCTATCTCGCCGAGCGCGTGCACGCCCACCGGCACAGCCCAAACACCGCTGCGGCCTATGCCGCGTGTCTGCAACACAAGGATGAGGAGGCGCGTCGATGCGTTGGCTAACGTTAATTGTGGTGGTGCTCGCTGTTGCAGCCTGCGCCAGTTTGCTCGGGCGAAAAGACGCCACAGTGGTTGACGGCAAGCCCGCGCACCACCGCAGCGACGGCCGTTTCGTCAACACCGACGGCGTCGCCATCAACAAGCCGTTTTCCGCATTGCTGAAATGGCGTTGG
>CALAMQ010000078.1 GCA_937925815.1 uncultured Granulosicoccaceae bacterium
CCGGAGCGGCTCGAGAGCGGTTGGTGGGGTGGTCAATGCAACGATGGCCGCGACGCGCCCGACATGCGCCGTGACTACTACATCGCACGCGACCGCAACGGCTTGCGTTACTGGGTCTTCCAACGCCGCGACGCAACCGACCAATGGTACGTCCACGGCTGCTTTGGCTGAGACATCACAGCGTCAAAAAAAAATCACACAATGCAGCAAGCGCAGCGCCATTGACTATTATCAACAGTGCAGCCCACCTGACAGCGCAGAGCCAGACCCGCATGGCCAACCCCGAACCTAAAAAGACCGTTCTTTTCGGCGCGCCGGACCCGCTGTTCAGCGAATGCCTCAACGCCGCGCTCTCATCAATTGAGTGCAAACCCCACCGCCCGATCCGCGCCGATGCCATGTTGCGCGAGCTCGATCACGTCGAGCCCGACGTGGTCCTGCTCGATGACAGCTACGGCGAGGAACAAGTTGCACAACTCTGTCACGCACTCAAGCGCCGGCTCCCTGACCTGCCGATTGTGGTGATGACATCAGACTGGCTTGCAAGCGAAGGCGCGCGTCTGCGCGCCGCTGGCGTCGATCATATTCTGCGCAAACCATTTGGCGCCGATCGCCTCGTCGAACTCCTCGATTCACTGCCCGTACAACAGAAGGAAGCCTCATGTTCAGCGGACGCCTAATACAACTCACCGCCGGCGCCTGCCTGTCAATCGCCCTGGTCACCGCGTTGCCCGCGTTTTTGCTGTGGCTCGATTTCAGCAGTTTCGAGAAGGAGCAGATGATCAGCCTGCTCGCACCGCGACAGACTCTGCTTGCGGTCATGCTCGGCTGCGCCGCACTCTTGCCGGTGTTGTTCTTCGGCGCGTATTTCAGTCGCCATTTGCGCACCATGCGCACGCTCAACTCACAACTGCGCGAGGCGGCCGAGGGTCGCACAGTGGAACTCAAATTTGAGGATGAGGTGCCACCAGAGGCACGCGACCTCGCCAACAGCGCAAGCGAGATGCTGCAGCGCGCGCTGGACAAACAAGACGAACTCAACAGCAACCTCGCCAGCGCCACCAGCATCAGCAGCCGTGACCGCACGCGTTTCACCGCGATGATCGGCGAACTTGCACAGGGTGTGATGGTCTGTGACGTCAACGGCAACCTGCTGTTGTTCAACTCACGTGCACGCGAGCTGCTCGGCGAAGAGTCAAATCGGGTTGACCTCGGCGGCTCCATTTTCCGTTTGTTCGACCAAGAGCTGATCAAACACGGGTTGTCGATTTTGCGTCACCGCTTGAACAACGGCGACGTGCACGCGCGCGCTGTGCTCAACGCGAGTTCACACGAAGGCACCTTGGTGCGCGTGCAGATGGCACCGGTGGTCGAAGGCGCCGAACACGCCGCCACCCTGGCCGAGGCCATCACCGGCTTTATCTTGACGCTCGACGACGTCACCTTGCAGCACTCAATCAGCACTCGCCGCGATTTACTTTTGCAAAGCCTGACCCGAGAGACTCGCAACATGCTCACGCGTCTGCGCACCGGACTCGACAGCCTCGGGCGCACAGTCGAGTCACGCCAACACAGCGGCTTGATCAAAGCGCTCGGACGCGATGTGCGGCGCCACTGTGAACACCTCGAACGCCTGAGCTTCCAGCAGTCCGACCTGCTCGAACAAACCTGGCCACTCGAACCCATTCTCGCAAGCGACCTCTTGACCGCCATCAACCAGCGGCTCGGACGCGAGCACGGCACCGAGCTGCCAATGAGCGCGGTGTTGCCTGCAGAGACCTGGGTGCGCTCCGACGGCTTTGCGATGGTGCAAGGCGTCACCGCGGTGGTTCAGACCTTGGCACGCGACTGGGAGAGCCATGTCACCAGCCTGTCCGCCCGCGCGGACAACGGTCTCTTGGTGATGTCACTGCACTGGGCCGACGGCACCTTGCGCCAGGAAGATTTTCGCGCACTGGCCATGGCAAGCGCCCGCCGCGGCAACGAGGCGAGCAGCACCAGCATGCTTGAACTGCTGCAACGCCACAGCGGACGCGCCTGGCTCGAGGAGAGTCGCACCGGACAGAACCTGCGCCTCGCGATCCCGCTGTGTGAGCCGCCAGTGCTCGGCAGCGCTTCCACCGAGCGCGGCGACTACGACTTTGGCGATCGCATCGAGACCGGCAGCATCCGCGCACCTGAAGCGCCGCTCGCCAAACAAGTGTGCACCGCTGTTGGCATGCTGGCATCGCCAGCCGCATCGGGTGAGAAAACCGATGGCCACATTTCCCTCGCCGCCATTCGACTGGTCAACGGCACGATCCAGTCCACCGCGCGCACGGAGTTTGAAACCCAGTGGCTCAACTCACCCGTGAACGAAGCCGAGGGTCCAGACCCACTGGCGCTGGCGCGTTTCAGTGAGGGCACGGTGGTCGCGTTACACGACGCAGAGCGCACCCTGAGCAAGCTTGGCCAGGGCCAACGCGAGGTTTTGGAATCAGCCAACATCGTTGACACAGCAAGCATGGCGCGTCTGGCGATGCCAATGGCGGACGGGTTCAGTCTGTACCTGATCGCAGAGCAGCTCGGCGTCGAGCCACGCGTTGACAGTGCCGAATCCATTGCTCGCACCACAGGCAAGATTTACCTGCGCCTCGCCAAAGCCCTTGAGAGCCGCGGCATTCGCAGTTACGCCCAACTCGACCACGCGGTGCGTCAACTCGAAGAACAAAGCAACGCGTCCAATCCTTACTTGTGATGGCGCGTAGCCGGCATGGCGTCACGCGCTGACGCCTTGCCGGTCTGGTCTCACCGGCGCCGCGTGCCGGTGAGTGCAACACCCAAGCCCTCCAACACACGCCCTGAGCAACCGCCAAGCGGTGACGGCAGTGGCTTCGCCAGTGCATTGCGCGCACGCCTTTTAAAAACCCCCGCGACCGCCGCGCACAGCTGAGCAAATCTCCGGACGCACACCCTGCGCGTCAACCGGAGATACCACACGCGATTCCGCCGCCGGCGCACAAGGCGCTGCAGCCAAACCTGGATGACCAGGTGAACACCGCTGTGTGCAGGCTCAGGCGCGCTCGCATTAACACCGCATATAACTGTATATTTATACAGTATGCAATACGCCGAACTCCACTGCCACAGCCCCTTCAGTTTTCTGCAAGGGGCCTCGAGCAGCGATGAACTCTTTGAGACCGCGAATCAGCTTGGCTACGGCGCGCTTGCGATCACCGACGAATGCTCTCTCGCCGGCATCGTGCGCGCGCTGGAAGCCTCAGAGAAACACGGTGTGCGGCTTATCGTCGGCGCTGAGTTCGCGCTCGACCACGGCTGCCGCCTGGTGTTGCTCGCGCGCGACGGCAACGGCTACAGCACGCTGTGCAAACTGATCACGCGCGGCCGGCGCAGTGCCAGCAAAGGCCACTACGCACTCACCAGAGACGACTTCAGCAACGACACATCCGGCTGCGCGGCGTTGCTGGTGCCACCATATTTCGGCGCTGCCGCGGCGTCTGCTTTGCGCCCGGTGTGGCGCCTCGCGCGCTGGTGCCGTGCCACCTTTGACGATGCCTCCCTGGCTCTCGCGCTGCACTGCGGCAGTGACGACGCACGCCACCTGCGTGCGCTGGCCTTGCTCACGCGCCGCAGCGGCCTGGAGACGGTTGCCAGCGGCGACGTCAACATGCACTGCCGCTCCCGCCGCGCGCTGCAGGACGCGATGACCTGCATTCGCCTTGGCTGCACGCTGGAAAACGCCGGTGTCGCGCTGCACGCCAACGGCGAGCGCCACCTCAGACCACTGCCAGAGCTGCGCCGTCGCTACCCAGCGGCAAGCCTGGCGCGCGCAGCGTCACTGGCGGCGCGCTGCCAGTTTTCCCTGCGCGATCTGCACTACACCTACCCAAGCGAACTCGTGCCCAACGGCCGCAGCGCGAGCGCGCAGCTGCGCCACCTCACCGATCTCGGCGAAGCCGAGCGCTGGCCCAACGGCACACCCGGCGGCGTGCGCGCGCAGCTTGACCACGAGCTCGAACTGATCACCGAGCTCGGCTACGAACACTTCTTTCTGACCGTGCATGACATCGTCGCCTTTGCGCGCGCGCGCGGCATCCTCTGCCAGGGACGCGGCTCAGCCGCCAACTCAGCGGTGTGTTTTTGCCTCGGGATCACCGAAGTCAACCCGGGTCAAGGCAGCTTGTTGTTCGAGCGTTTTATTTCGCGCGAGCGCAACGAACCACCGGATATCGACGTCGACTTTGAGCACGAGCGCCGCGAGGAAGTGATCCAATACCTCTACCGCAAATACGGCCGCGAGCGCGCCGCGCTGGCGGCAACCGTGGTGACCTACCGCAGCAAGAGCGCGGTACGAGAACTCGCCAAGGTACTCGGTTTTGCCAGCGACCAGAT
Organism: uncultured Granulosicoccaceae bacterium; assembly: GCA_937925815.1. Taxonomy (GTDB): domain Bacteria; phylum Pseudomonadota; class Gammaproteobacteria; order CALCKW01; family CALCKW01; genus CALCKW01. The sequence continues at coordinate 4,393 of CALAMQ010000078.1, forward strand.
CGACGCCTTGACCCGCTCAATGGCGTGGTGGGATGGGGCTGCCGCCATCCCTGAGCGTTTAACCGAACTCGGACTGGACACCGAGGCGCCGCTGGTCAAGCGCCTGCTCTATCTGCTCGCGCAGCTGGTCGGCTTGCCGCGCCATTTGTCACAACACGTCGGCGGCTTCGTCATCAGCGAGCACCCGCTGCACACCTTGGTGCCGGTCGAGAACGCGGCCATGGAAGACCGCACCATCATTCAGTGGGACAAAGACGACCTCGAAGCCCTCGGCCTGCTCAAGGTGGATGTGCTAGCGCTCGGCATGTTGAGCGCGATCCGAAAATGTTTTGCCCTCGTTGAACAGAGCAGCGGCGAGCAGTGGACGCTTGCCACGCTGCCCGGCGAAGACCCCGAAGTCTACGATATGATTTGCAAGGCCGACACAATCGGCGTCTTCCAGATCGAGTCGCGCGCGCAAATGACCATGTTGCCAAGGCTGCGCCCTCGCACCTTCTATGACCTTGTGATCGAAGTCGCGATCATGCGCCCAGGCCCAATCCAGGGCGGCATGGTCAACCCCTTTATTCGTCGCCGTCAGGGGTTGGAGCCGGTTGTCTACCCCTCCAAAGCGCTCGAGTCGGTGCTCTCACGCACCCTCGGCGTGCCGGTGTTCCAAGAGCAGGTGATGCAGATTGCAATGGTCGCAGCGGGCTTCAACGCCGGCGAGGCCGACGCGTTACGGCGCTCAATGGCAGCATGGGGACGCCACGGCACGGTTGAGAAATTCCGCGAGAAGCTCATGACCGGCATGTACGAACGCGGCTACCCGCACGACTTTGCCGACGCGGTCTTCAACCAGATCAAGGGCTTTGGCGCCTACGGCTTCCCAGAGAGCCATGCCGCGAGTTTTGCACTGCTGGTCTACGCCTCGTGCTGGCTCAAGTACCACCACCCGGCGGCCTTTTGTTGCGCTCTGTTGAACAGTCAACCAATGGGCTTTTATTCACCGTCTGATCTCGTGCGCGACGCGCGCAACCACGGCGTCGACGTGCGGCCCATTGACGTGCTGCACAGCGGTTGGGATCACAGCTTAGAAGCCCTCGACGCCCCCGCGCCGAATCCACTCGCAGCACGCGCGCGAGCGCACACACACGCGCTTCGCCTCGGCATGCGCCTGGTGTCTGGCTTGTCAAAAGAGGCAGGCGAACGGGTGGTCACCGCGCGCGCCGCCAGCGCCCGAACAACGGTCGCAGACCTCGCTCAAGCCGCGGCCCTGAACCGTGGCGACCAACAAGCACTCGCCGACGCCGGCGCTTTCTCTTCGCTCGCTGGACACCGCCACAACGCGAGCTGGCAGGTGCTCGGAATCGAAAAGCTGCCGGGCTTTTTGCGCCACGCGAGTCAAGCCGAACCCGACCACGCACTGAGCGCACCGAGCGACGCACAAGACACGCTCGCCGACTACCGCAGCACCGGCCTGACCTTGGGCCGCCACCCACTCGCGCTGCTGCGGCCACGCCTCGCCGAGCGTCGCGTGATCACTTCTGCAGACTGGGCTACTCGCGCCCACGGCTCGCACGTACGCCTGGCCGGACTGGTCACGGTGCGACAGCGGCCGGGCTCGGCCAAGGGTGTGATGTTCGTGACCCTCGAAGACGAGCACGGCCACGTCAATGTGGTGTGCTGGCAGCCCATTGTCGAGCGCTATCGCAAGGCCCTGCTCGGCACCCGACTGCTGATTGTCAGCGGCGACACCCAGTACGCAGACCGCGTGCGTCACTTGGTGGCAGCCAAGGTCGAAGACGTCTCAAGCTGGCTCGGGGATCTCGACATCCCCGCGCGCAACTTTCACTGATACGGGTTCAGTGCGAGGTTGAGACAAAATGCCCGGTTGAGACTTCCCGGTACACCGTCGGCGGCGGCTGGTAGCCGGTTGGGTGAATTGGGTTGGGGGCTTCGCGCGGGTCGGCTTTGCGCGGCTTGCGGTGCCGCGGATCGGGCACCGGGGCTGCAGATAACAACTCCCGGGTGTAGGCGTGCTGCGGGTTTTCAAATACCGCTGCGCGCGGACCGATCTCAACGATCCGACCAAAATACATCACCGCCACTTGGTGACTCACCCGTTCAATCACTGCCATGTCGTGCGAGACAAACACAAAACTGATGCCGAGGTCCGCTTGCAATTCCAGCAGCAAATTCACCACTTGTGCCTGCACCGACACATCGAGCGCGGACACGCTTTCATCGGCGACGATGAGCTTGGGTGAGAGCGCGAGCGCGCGCGCGATACACACCCGCTGGCGCTGGCCGCCGGAGAACTCGTGCGGGAAACGGTCGAGGTGTTCATCCCCGAGCCCGACCCGGCGAAACAACTCACTCGCGCGTTCACGCAAGCCCGCACCGCGGTCGACGTTAAAATTCTGCAGCGGCTCGATCACTTGCTGAAAGGCCGTGAGCCGCGGGTTGAGCGCAGCATAGGGATCTTGAAACACGATCTGCATGTCGCGGCGGCGCTCACGCAACTGCCGCGCATCGAGGCCGGCGAGATCGACACCGTCCAGTGTCACGCGCCCAGCGGTAGGCTCAACCAAACGCAGCAGTGACATGCCAACGGTGGATTTGCCGCAACCGGACTCGCCAACTAACCCCAAGGTCTCGCCGCGTTTAACCGAGAAGGACACGCCTTCGACCGCGTGCACGTGACCCACCGTGCGTCGGAGCAACCCCTTGCGCACCGGAAAACGCGTGACCAGCCCTTCAACCTTGAGCAGCGGTTGGTCGTCGGGCGTGGCCGCGGCATTGGTTTCGCGCTTTGCAGGCGCGGCGGCCACCTCGGGCTCTATTCGCTGTCCATCGGCGTCGAGCAACGCCATGGGTTCGGGTTTACTCAGGCCGCGCATCGCGCCAAGTCGCGGCACCGCGCGCAGCAGTGCCTGGGTATAGGGGTGCTGCGGTGAATCAAATATCTGTTCAACTGGCCCCTCCTCAACTTTCTTGCCGCGGTACATCACGACCACGCGGTCAGCCATCTCAGCGACCACGCCCATATCGTGCGTGATGAACATCACAGCCGAGCCAAAGTCGGCCTTCAAGCCGCGTATCAGATCGAGAATTTCCGCCTGTATGGTCACATCCAACGCGGTGGTCGGCTCATCGGCGATCAGCAAGCGTGGCTCACACGCGAGCGCCATCGCAATCATGATCCGCTGGCGCATGCCGCCGGACAGTTCGTGTGGGAATTGGCGCAAACGGCGTTCGGGCTCGGGGATGCGCACGGTGCGCAGCATTTCAATGGTGCGTTCGTCAGCGGCGTCGCGGCTCATGCCGCGGTGCACGCGCAGGCTCTCGGCGATTTGCCAGCCGACCGGGAAGACCGGGTTGAGCGATGTCATCGGCTCTTGGAAGATCATACCGATCTCCGCCCCGCGCACGCGGTAGAGCGTGTCTTGATCGGCATCGCACATGTTGATTTGGCTGCCGTTGGGGCGGCGAAAGTTGAGCGCGCCGCGCACGATCTTGCCACCGCCAAATTCAACCAAGCGCATCAGCGACAGCGCGCTGACCGACTTGCCTGAACCCGACTCACCGACGATGCACACCGTCTCAGCTTCTTGGATGTCGAATGAGACACCGTCGACACCGACCACGGTGCCTTTGTTGGTGGGAAATTCGACCCTCAGGTCAGCAACGGAGACGAGTGGTGTTGCCATGCGCGCGCAGCACTCCAGCTGTAATACCGCGCGCGGGTTGCGCGCGATCAAGTGCGCCGCCACAGGCGCCAACCAAGGCTACCATAGGCACCCAACCGATGGCAGCTGCCCAAAACTTGTCACACCACTTTCGCTGCACGTTGACCTGCTGCGCGGCCGCATTGACAGTTGCACCGCTAACGCCCGTGACGCACCAATAAAGTGCGGATTCGGCCAACCGAATGCAACACCCGTTTTGCTACACTCAAGCCATTTCAGAAGCGGTGCAGAGCGATCACGTGATTCGGGAATCCCTTGAAAATTTACTCCGGCAAATCTACCCAGAGAATGACACTAGCGCCTTAACACAAGACGTGATTGATGCCTTCTGGCCCGCCGACACCCAACCCGCAAACAAAGTGCGGACAGCCGGCAACGCGCAGTGGTCACAGCGCGACTCCGTGTTGATCACTTACGGCGATTCCATTCTCGACGGCCGTCACAAACCGCTGGACCTGCTGCAAGACTTCCTACTCGACCGCATGCGTGGTGTCGTCAACAGCGTGCACATCTTGCCTTTTTTCCCCTACACGTCAGACGACGGCTTTGCTGTCAGCGACTACGAAAAAGTCAATCCGCACCTCGGTGATTGGGAAGACATCGAACGCATCGCAGACGATTTCACGTTGATGTCGGACCTCGTGCTAAACCACGTCTCAAGCCAGGGCAAATGGTTCAGCGCCTTCCGCCAGAGGCAATCGCCGTACCACGATTTTTTCTTTGAAGCAGATCCAGACGACGACCTCAGCGCCACCGTGCGCCCGCGCACCACACCTTTATTGCAAGCCGTGCAAACCGCCGACGGCGAGCGCCACGTCTGGTGCACTTTTAGTCACGATCAAGTCGACCTCAACTTTGCCAACCCGCAGGTATTGATCGAACTGATCCGCATCATCCGACTGCACATCGACCACGGTGTCCGCATCTTGCGACTGGACGCTGTCGCGTTCATCTGGAAAGAACCGGGCACCACGTCCATTCATTTGCCGCAGACACACGCCATCGTCAAATTGCTGCGTGCGCTGACCAACTACGCCGAAGAGCCGCTGATACTGCTGACCGAAACCAACGTGCCAAAGGCCGAGAACCTCTCGTACTTCGGTCAGGGCGACGAAGCCCACATGATTTACAACTTCCCGCTGCCGCCGTTGATCTTGCACGGATTACAAGCCGGCACGGCGCGCCATCTGTTGCGCTGGCAGGCATCGATGCCACCGGCCCCCATGGGTTGCGCCTACCTCAACTTCACCGCCAGTCACGACGGCATCGGCATGCGCCCCGCTGAAGGATTACTCAGTGACGATGACATTCAGCGCATCGCCGCCACCGTGCAGCGCGCAGGTGGCAAAGCGTCGATGCGCACCTTGCCCGATGGCGGCGAGGCAATTTACGAACTCAATTGCACCTGGTTTGACGCACTGGCTGAGACATTCAAGGGTCAAGACGAGTACCAGATGGCGCGCTTTATGGCCTCGCAAACCATAGTGATGTCGCTAGAGGGCATACCCGCTTTCTACATTCACGCCCTGCTCGCCACCCCAAATGACCACGAGGGCGTCAAGAACCGCGGCATGAACCGCGCGATCAATCGACACCGCTGGGACTACCCAAGCTTGCGCGCGCAGCTTGCCGATGCGGGATCAAATCAATCACACGCGCTGGCGGCGCTCTCCGAGCGGCTGCGGCTACGCTCGCGCCAAGCGGCATTTCACCCCAACGCGACCCAGTTCACGTTGCGCTTGGATGACCGGGTGTTCGGCATTTGGCGACAGTCGCTAGACCGCGCGCAGTCGATCTTCGCGCTGCACAATCTCAGCCCTGAGACAGTCGAGGTGCCGCTCGAGCAGTTGAACCTGATCGCCGATGAGCACTGGTGCGACCTGCTGACCGGCGACCCCGCCCTGGCGCAAGACGCGGTGTCACTCGCGCCTTACCAGTGCCGCTGGATCACGAATCGCTTTTGAAGGCCACCGGCGTGAATTCGGCCGCGTCGTCTGCCACGATCTGATTGAGATCAATCAACAACTCCGGCTGCGCCGAGTTGACGCGCTGCCAGTTCGGGATAAACGGGCTCTCGAGCGGCGTGTTGAGGAAGGTGTGGCCCGCCTCCATGATGTTCTCGGCAAAGAGCTCCACCGAGCGCTCTTCAAGGTGCCGGTCAAGCGTCAGCCCGTTCATTTTCGCGTCGTGCTCATAGGTCTCGATCATGTCGAGCGCCCGGCGGTAGTAAGTGGCTTTGAGCGTGCGGAAAATATTCGGTGTGAAGACAGTGCCGTCTGCGGCTAGTTTTCGAAATATCGCTTTGCAAATATCGGTCGACATGCGGTTCAGACCTTTTGCTGCGTCCTCGTCACTCACCGGTTGGTGCTTGTGGTCGTAGGTGTCGGCAATTTCCACTTGGCACACACCGTTTCGACCCATGTTGCGCCACGCCTCTGAGAGCACCCCAATTTCCAAACCCCAGTCACTTGGAATACGCAACTCTGGTAAGGTCGCCGCGCGCAACGCGAATTCACCGGACAGTGGATAGCGGAAGCTGCGCAGGTAGTCGATGTAATCGCGGTCACCGATAACCTTTTTCAGCGCAATCAGCAGCGGGCTGACCAGCAGCCGCGTCACCCGGCCGTTGAGTTTGTGACCGTCGGTCCGCGGGTAAAAGCCTTTAGAGAGCTGGTAGGGAAACGCCGGGTGCACGACGGGGTAGACCAAGCGCGCGAGCATATCGCGGTGGTAGGTGACGATGTCACAGTCGTGAATTGCCATGACTTCCGTGTCCTCGCAAGACAGCAGGTAACCAAGGCAAGTCCACACGTTCTTGCCCTTCCCGTCCTCTATAGGGCCAATCCCGAGCGCCTCGAGGCGCTGCCAAAAAGCCTGCATCCGCGGCGAGCTGTTCCAGAGCATCACGTGTTCTTGCGGCAACCGCGAAACGAAGTCTTGCGCCATCCGAAATTGGGACTCGGTGGCTCGATCCAGCCCGATCACAATACGGTGCAAGTAGCTGACTTTCGCCAGCTCATCGAGAATTTTGCCGAACGCTGGGCCGTCAAGCTCAGAATACAAGCATGGCAGAATCAATGTGATACGGCGTCTTTGCGCATAGGTCTCGAGCTCGTAGACCAGCTCTTCAATTGGCCGGACTTTGAGATCGTGAAAGTGGGCAATGTTGCCGTTTTGGTGGAAGTCTGCCATCAGTGCTGACCTGCTATTGGGAGTGTATTAAAGATAAGACCGCCTGATTCCAACCAGCGGGTCCTGACAATTCGGTGCGGATAGCCCCTGGGATATCGGGCAAGTCCGGTGAGGCATCGTTGCGCACGACCACCGCTTGATCCGCTGCGCGCAACATGTCCTCGTCGTTCGGCGCATCACCAAGTGCCACGGTAAACGGCCTTACCGCTGAATCAGAGGCAAGCTCGCGCGCGACGCGCCTGAGGCCATCGGCCTTGGTGCCACCGAAAGACAGTGTCAAAAAGCGTCCGCCATCGCGCGCAAAGACGCCCAGTGCCGCAAGTGCTTCGCGGAATTCTTCACGTTCACGCGCGTCCCCAGAGAAAACGCCCGGCTCGGTGAACGCCCTTTTCTTCGCGCGCGTCGCCTGAGCCGGTGACAGACCCGTGCAATCGGCTACAGCCGCTTCGCTCATATCACCAAAACCCGCGAACTGCTCTCGCAGCTTGGACGGCAGTTGATCGAGCGTCTTGCGCAAAGCGTCGTACTTTGGGTGCCCAGCCTGAGTCTCGTCACCTGGCGCTAACAGCCCCGCCCCGTTCTCAACAATTGCGGGCCACCGAGCCAACTCCATCGCATCACGTATGTCGCGCATCTCGGCAGCCGTCTTACTCGACGCCAAGATCAATGGCACGCCAGCAGCCCGCAACGCGTCAAGCGCCGGCTGCGCGGCTGCAAATGAGTAATCGTGGTGGTCGAGAAGGGTGCCGTCTAGATCGGAGAAGAACATTCGCTGCACTGCGAAGAGCCTTTTGCACGGGTCGCGGTTGACGCTTTACAGGATGCCACACCCCAACTGCCACGCCTATGGCCGCAACACCCGTTCACAGAACCTTTGAGCATTCCATAGACAGCCTGCTCTGGACTCGTCATCGACGTTGCATTGAGCGCTGAAAGCACTCAGCTCTGGGTTACCTGGGCTCCCCGAATGAGCAGTCTCTGTGCGTGGATACATCGACAGTCTGCGACCGTCTTCCCCAATACGCACTGGTCGTCTGTTTCTTGAAATATAGTTCTGTCACTTGCTAAAGAAAATATGTAAGATTGGGACAGTTGGTCCCATTTAAGTCCGTTTTACTGACGCTCGGCAAGATGATGTGCTCAGTATCAAGGCCAATGTAAGCTCCGGGGTTCTGCCTTCAACCTCGTGGCGTACCACAACGCGAAGGCTCTTAAACCGAGAGGAGTTAATATGAAGCTCAGACATATTGCAGCCGGTGCAGCAGCATTGACCATGATGGCAACGCCTGTCATGGCTGAAAAAGTCTTGCGTATCCAATCCGTTCTGCCCAATTCAGCTGACGAAGTTGTGATGCTCGAAGCCTTTGGTGCGGACGTCGCGGCATTGACCGACGGCTCACTCACCATTGAAGTCCTGCCAGCCGGCGCTGTGGTTGGACCGCGTGACATCATTGACGCGGTTGACGCGGGTCTTGTTGAAGGCGGCTTCGCCTGGACTCACTACTGGGGCGGCAAGCACGTCGCGGCAAACCTGTTCGGCGCGCCAGTTGCCGGTGCCGGTGTTGGCCTCGACAACATCGCCTTCCTGAGCTGGTTCCAATACGGCGGCGGTAAAGAACTGTATGACCGCCTGTGGGACGAGATGGGTGTGAACGTCAAAGGCTTTATGCTGCAGCCAGTTGGTCCTGAGGCACTGGGTTGGTTCCCGAAACCCATCGAGTCAATGGACGATTTCCGCAAGTTGCGCTTCCGTGCGCCGCCGGGCATGGTTGGTGCCGCGTACGCTGAAATCGGTGTACCTGCCGTGGCAATGGGCGGTGGCGACATTCTGCCAGCACTCGAGAAAGGCACAATCGACGCTGCAGAATGGTGCTGCCCGAAGCCTGACTCTGTGTTCGGTTTCCAGAAGGTTCTCAAGCACTACTACCTGCAGGGCTTGCACCAGGTCACTGTGAACGCAGACATGTACGTCAACGGCGACTTCTACGAGTCACTGACGCCAATCGAGCAGAAGGCACTGGAAGTGGCAGCTAACGCATCACTGTCCAAGTCGCTGTCTTACCGCATCTTTGAAAACGGTAAAGCACTGCGAGATCTCACTGAAAATCACGGTGTTATCCTTGAAGATACGCCTGCTGATTACTTCACTGAGTACATGGCAGCCGCCAAGAAGTCTCTTCAAGCTGCGGCCGACGAGAACGAGTTCTTCGCCGAAGTTTGGCAGTCTCAGAAAGACTTCGCTGACACAGTCGTGCCTTTCTGGTCAGGTGCTCAAACGTCGAACGCGAGCTTGGGTCGCGCTCACGCAGATACACTCAAGTAAGAGTGCATCGATTCAATGCGGGGCCCTCTCGGCCCCGCATTGAAGCATCCCCACGAGGGCGTTCTGCCCAAACCATCCAATCCCCACACGGGCCGAGGCAGCTAGGAGAAAGCGGGCGTGGCTGAACAAGAAGTGAACCCCGAAGATCTCGAAATCGCGGACGAGCTGATCGCCGAACGCCGCGCTGAAGCGCCCGGTGAAACGCCAGAGGACATGACACCCTGGCAGCGCCCGATAACGGCCGCAATCGACATTCTCAACTACCGCGCAGGCCAGCTAATTGCGCTGTTGATGGTGCCGCTGATTGCCGTCGTGGTGTTTGAAGTCATTTCCCGAAATTCATTTTCAATCCTGCAAAACGCAGGCTTTGAAGACTTGGCAAGGTCACTTGGCCTTGGCCCCACCCTCTGGGTCTACGACACCAGCCGTATGTTAGCCGGTGTGTTATTCATGGCGGCGGCCGGTTACGGCCTGATGCGCGGGGTCCACATCCGCGCTGACTTCCTCTACCGCAACTGGTCTGACAAGACACAGGCCACCGTCGACGCGACGCTCTACCTTGTGTTCTTCTTGCCGTCGATGATCTTCTTCACCATCATCGCGTCTGAGTTCTGGTGGCTCGCCTTTTCGCGCGGTGAAACCATGCAGGTCGACAGCGCCTGGGGCCCCTTGCTCTGGCCCGCGCGCCTGGCGATGCCGGTCGGCGGCCTGCTCCTGACCTTGCAGGGCCTGCCAGAAATTTTCCGCGCATTTCACAAAATGGGCAAAGCGCGCGAGCGCTTGTTTGTCCGCGCGCTGCCGGTCTATGTGATCGCCCTAATCTGGCTTCTGCTGGCGGTATTCCAGCCGGGCATTGTGCCGGGCGGCGAAGCCTTCTCCGACCTCATGTCCGCGCGACCCAACATGGACAAGGCCACCATTGGCCTGATCATGCTGGGTGCAATGCTGTTTGTGATCTTCATCGGTTTCCCGATTTCGTTCACCTTGATTTTCCTTGCTTTCGTGTTTGGCATCTGGGGTGCCAACTTCAAGTTGACCACCCTGTTGATGACCCTCAACACAAACTCCACCATGCTCAACGATCAGCTGATGGCGGTGCCGCTGTTCGTGCTGATGGGCATAGTGATGGAAGCGGCAGGCCTGATGGACCGGTTGTTTGCCTCGGTGCAGATGATCATGTCGCGCGTGCGCGGGGCGCTGTTTATTGCCGTGTTGATTGTCTCGACCATCTTCGCCGCAGCAACCGGTATCGTCGGCGCCTCGGTCACTTTGCTCGGCATCATGGCCGGCGCGACCATGAGCCGCTCCGGATACAACGTCCAACTTGCAGCCGGCACCATCACCGCAGGCGGCACCCTTGGCATATTGATTCCACCCTCGATTATGCTGATCGTGATGGGGCCAGTGCTCGAAGTCTCGACCCTCGATCTCTTTCGCGCAGCCTTCATTCCTGGCGCTCTGCTCGCAACGCTCTACCTGCTCTACACCCTTGGACGATGCTGGCTGAACCCAAGCCTCGGCCCGATCCTGCCCGAGGAAGAGCAACCCGACACCTCAAAATTTTACGGCGCCGAAGTCGCGCTGATCTGCCTTGGTGTACTGACCGTGTGCCGGGTATTCGGTCTCGCGCTCGGTGGCGCATTCAGCGGCTTGATGCCATTTGGCGGACTGGTGGTATTCGCCCTTGCGGCGGTTGTCGCCTATACCGCCTACCGACGCCTGAGCGTGCTGAAGATCGTGGTGCCCATTGCGATACTCTTTCACGTCTACATGATTGTGGCGAACACGGGCGACGGCGGCCTGCCGGTTTGGTCGATGGTCTTCGCAGCCTTCACGGGGTTGCTCGCCTACCTCGGCCGGCCAATCTACCGCGAAGGTGCCGAGCAGAACTTTTACTTCTCGGCACTGTGGGACGAATTTTTTGCAGGCCTCATGCCACCGACGATTCTGATCTCCTTTGCGCTGGGCTCAATCCTCCTCGGCATTGCAACCCCGGCCGAGGCTGCCGCCATGGGCGCCTTCGGCGCGATCCTACTCTCGATCTGCTACCGCAAGTTCACCATGCCAAGCTTCTTCGACAGCCTGATCAAAGCACTGGAAATCACCGTGCTGATCATGTTCCTGGTGGCCGCATCGAATTTCTTCGGCGCGCAGTTCAGCGCGCTCGGCACACCCAAAATGATGACCGAGCTACTGCTCGGCCTCGAGATGTCGCCCTACCTGATTTTGATCTTGGTGATGGCGCTGATCTTCTTGCTCGGGTGGCCGCTTGAGTGGGTGCCAATCGTGTTGATTGTGGTGCCGATTCTGCTGCCAACGGTCGAGGTGCTCGAGCTCCACGGACTCGCCCGCTACGACCTCATGGTCTGGTTTGGCATATTGGTCGCGGTAAACCTGCAAACCGCCTGGCTATCGCCGCCGGTGGCCTTGTCGGCCTACTTCCTCAAAGGGGTAGTGCCGGACTGGGATCTCAAGGACATCTACCTTGGCATGATGCAGTTCATGTGCATCCAGCTCGTCGGTCTTGCGCTGTTGTTCGCTTTTCCACAGCTTGTGTTGTGGCTGCCAAGGGTGATGTCAGGGGGCTAAAACGCGGCTGCTGTGCCACTCCTCTGGACGGCACAGCAGCATCCCTAGAGCGCAAGCCCGATCCAAGGAGTAGGCGCGCACTGGCGCAAGCTCTGTGGACATCGCGGGCGGGAATTCAGTGTTTGGTCGCGGGACCACACTCGATCAGCAAATCAAAACGCCGCAGGCTCACTGCGTATCGTTACTCACTATGATCGCGAGTTCATGGGCTGCAATACGCAACTCTTCCAATCGCTCTCTCAACGCGTCCAGCGGCGTGCGCTGCTTGAGCGCCTGGATTGAGAGTGTTGCGAGCGCACGGTTGTCACGGTCGAGCACCGGCACAGCAATAGCAACCATGCCCTCAATGAACTCTTCGTTGTCAGTCGCGTAACCCCGCCCTGCAGCAAGACTGAGCGCACCTTCAAGGTCCGCCATCGACATCAATGTATTGGGACCTTGGCGCTCGAGCGAGAGCTGCCGAAGGAGGCGTGCGCGCTGCGACTCAGGCAGCGATGCCAAATACATCTTGCCACCTGCCGTGCAATGCAGCGGCACGTTACTGCCGATTGAAAACTGCACGCGGATAGGCCAGTCGGCCTCAACTCGGTCCAGATACAGCATGCGCACACCGTCCGGCACCGCGAGGTTGCAAGTCTCTCCGACCCGTGCTGCAAGCCTGGCCAATATGGCCTGACGCTCAGCGTGGTGATGACCACCGACTAACACCCGCCGCGCAATTTCACGCAATCGAGTGCCCGGTTCCATGGCGGTGCCGCCCGGCACAACTTGAATGAAGCCAGATTGCGCCAACTGCGCGCAGAGACGGTGCGCAGTGGCTTTGGGGATGCCTAACGCATGAGACAAGTCACTGGCTGTCATGGGTGTTTCACTGCATCCCACACGTTCCAGTACCTCGAGCACACGCTGGATGGAAGATCCGCGCTTGGCCCCTTCGCCGTCTTTATCATTAGATGAACTATTCGCGCTATCAAGTACCATCGAAGTCGATCACTGTGGTTATAATGAGAAAAATATTACCACTTAAGGACCTGCAGTGACGGACACGGGCTCCCAATATGATTTCATCGTGGTCGGCGCCGGCTCTGCGGGATGCGCCGTGGCGGCAAGGCTTGCGGAAAATGGCCAATACCGCGTCCTGTTGCTTGAGGCCGGCTCACGCGACTGGAACCCTTGGATCCATATCCCGGTTGGCTACTTCAAGACCATGCACAAGAAAGCCACCGACTGGTGCTACGAAACCGAGCCCGACCAGGGAATCGGTGGCCGGTCACTCAAGTGGCCGCGCGGGCGCGTGCTCGGGGGCTCAAGCTCAATCAACGGGCTTCTCTACGTACGGGGTCAGCGCGAGGACTACGACCACTGGGCCGAACTCGGCTGCGACGGCTGGTCTTATGACGATGTCTTGCCGCTGTTTAAAAAGGCCGAGGACTACGCGCACGGCGCCAACGAATACCACGGCGCCGGCGGCCCAATTCACGTCTCGGATGTCACCTTCAAACGTGATATTTGCGACGCCTTCATCGACTCCGCAGTCAACATCGGCGTGCCGCGCAACGACGACATCAACGGTGCAACCCAGGAGGGCGTGGGCTACTTTCACCTCACCGCCCACAAGGGCCGCCGCTGCAGTTCGGCGCAGGGCTACTTCCGCCGCATGCCGCGCGGCACCGGGCTCAAGATCGAAACCCGCTGTGAGGCGCAGAAGCTCATCATCGAAGACGGCCGAGCCGTCGGCGTGCAATACCTGCAAAACGGCACACCGCGCACTGCACGCGCTTCTCGCGAGGTGGTGCTGTCAGCCGGCGCAATCGGCTCGCCACAGTTGCTCATGCTCAGCGGTATCGGGCCTGAAGCCGAACTCGCGCAACACGGCATTGCCGTTGCGCGCGAGAGCCATGAGGTCGGGCAGAACCTCAAGGACCACCTGCAACTGCGTATGGTCTACCGCACGCGCCGCCCAATCACGCTCAACGACGATCTCAAATCCTGGTTTAGCCAAGTTCAAGCTGGCATTGAGTACGCTTTAAAGCGCACCGGCCCGCTGACCTTGGCGGCAAGCCAAGTGGTGGGATTCTGCTGCACCGGCCTGACCGGCAAACGACCAGACATTCAATACCACCTGCAACCGCTGAGCGCAGACTCACCGGGCGAAGGACTGCACCCCTACTCCGCCATCACGGTTTCAGTGTGCCAACTGCGGCCCGAGAGCAAAGGCCACATCGAGCTTCAGTCTGCTGATTTTCGCGACCACCCCGCAATCGTGCCGAACTACCTCGACACTGAATTCGACCGCCAGTCTGCGGTCGAGGCGTTGAAGTTCTCGCGCGCAATCATGCAGGCTGAGCCAATCGCGAGTGAAATTGAGAGCGAGGACCTGCCGGGCGCGCAATACCAGAGCGACGATGAGCTGCTGCAAGCTGCGCGCAACATCGCCAACACCATCTACCACCCCACTGGCACCTGTCGCATGGGCAACGATGCCGACGCCGTGGTCGACCCGCGCCTGCGGGTCAATGGCATAAGCGGCTTGCGCGTCGCCGACGCCTCAATCATGCCCGAGATCGTCTCCGGCAACACCAACGCACCTGCAATCATGATCGGCGAGAAAGCAGCCGCTATGATCCTTGAGGACAATGCCTGACAATTGAGACAACGCCGTGGCCAATCTGCTGCTCTACACCGCCACGGTCCTGATCTGGGGCACGACTTGGTACGTCATTAAACTGCAACTCGGTCCAGTTCCAGAAGCTTGGTCAGTCGCCTACCGCTTTTTCATCGCCGCGGCGGCACTCGCACTCTGGCTCGGACTGCGCGGGCGCTTCAAGGATTTGCCAACCGGGCGCAACCTCGTGTTTGTGAGTTTGCAGGGCATCATGCTCTTCGCGCTCAATTACTGGTTGTTCTACATTGCCTCAAACCACCTGACGACCGGGCTGGTCGCGATCATCTTCTCCCTGATCACGATCATGAACATTGCAAACCAAGCCCTGTTCTTCAAAACACCGATCAACCACCGCGCGCTCGCAGCTAGCCTGATCGGCATTACTGGGTTGGTACTGGTCTTCCTACCCGAATTTGCGCACATGACACCCGGTGGTAAGTTACTGTTCGCGGTTGCAACCGGCGTGCTCGCAACTTACCTCGCATCCCTTGGCAACTTGCTCTCGGTGCGCAATTCCCGCGCGGGCTTGCCAGTGATGCGCACCAATATGGTTGGCATGTTTGCAGGCGCGTTGTGCATGGCCGCCATAGCGACAATGTCGGG
>CALAMQ010000079.1 GCA_937925815.1 uncultured Granulosicoccaceae bacterium
GTTTGGTGTGGATGCACGCAAGGGTGTGTCTGACATTCGAGCGCGTTACCGTGCGAGTTGGCAGAAGTGGCACGAGCAGCTCTCGCCAGAAAGCGCAGTGGCTAAGTTGGATTTTCCTTTGTTGCAGCGCCCGTTTGAGGCACCTGAAGCCATGATTGTTGACGGGGGCTCTCAGTCAACGCACGGATGAGGTGAATCCTAACGCGTTGCATCATCTTGCCCGGGTCTGGAGTTCAGGGTTTTGATTGGGCCGCGGGTGGGTTGCTTGCACGTTGCGCAGGACATTGTACTTGGCAATCGTAGCTTTCAACCCACAGAGCGATAACGCATACTTGGCGGCTGCCTGTGCAGGTGTGGTGACGCGCTCGCCGCCGCTATTTGGCGAACCGGGGCAATGTGCCTGAGAGCCCGCCAAACGCGTGTGAACCTACTAAGCTTGCAGGCAGGTTTTTTTTGAAATGGTTGTGCGTGCCAGACTTCTGGCTTACTTCTTGTTGTGTACCCATTAGATTCTTAAATGCATAGCGCTATCGGCATTCAAGCAGAGGCGCGCGGACAATTGATCGAATCGTGAGAGCAGGGTTACTAAAATCGAACGCTGGTGGTCTGGTGCTGCTCACGTGGCTCGTGGATCTGCTTGTGCCCGTTGCAGCTTTCTTCGTGGCCTACCGCATCTTCCCGCAGGCCTTACCGGTACCGACTCTCTACTACCAAGCACTCGCCAGCGGCGTGTTGCTCTCGGCGTTGTATTTTCCGTTGGTCTCCTTGTACCGCCCTCGGCGTGGCGAGTGGATGCTGACAGAGCTGCGAAACTTGACTGTCGCGGTGGTCGCGTTGTTCATGACGCTCGCGTTGCTGAGTGTGATCACACGGACTTCAGGAGAGCTGTCTCGTGTCTGGTTTGGGCTGTGGTTTTTGCTGAGTTTGACTGGGCTTGTGAGCTCCCGAATCGCGCTCCGCTCGACGCTACGTTGGTTCCGCAGCCTGGGCTATAACCGCCGCCACGTGGTGATCATCGGTGAGCACGGGCTGTGTCACCGCGTTGATGATGCGATCGACAATGCGCCGTGGGCGGGTTTCCATGTGAGCCGTATTTTCGCCACCCGCTCGGGTGACACGTCACTGCTCGATCGGTGGTATGAGATTGGTCACTATCTCCAAACCCATCACGTCGATCAGATCTGGATTGCACTGCCTATTCGCGATTCCGAAATCCTGAGCAGCTTGGTCAGCCGCCTAGACCGTTACGTCGTGGACATCCGCTACACCCCTGATCCGCACGGTGCGGAGCTGATGCAGGGAGCCATTGTCTCGGTCGCAGGCTTGCCAATGGTGAACCTGTCGCTCGCGCCCATTGAGGGTCACAACGTGATTCTTAAGGAGCTTGAGGATCGTTTGCTCGCAGTTCTGTTCCTGGTTATTGCATCTCCGGTGATGCTGGCCATTGCGCTAGCCATTCGCGTCACGTCGCGCGGACCGATCCTTTACCGTCAGGAGCGTTTAGGATGGGGTGGCAACCCGATCCAGATGTTCAAATTTCGCACTATGCCGGTGGATGCTGAGTCGAGCACAGGACCGATCTGGAGCAACCCAGATGACAAGCGCGCGACGCCTTTGGGTGGGTTCCTGCGCCGCACCAGTCTCGATGAATTGCCCCAGCTTTTCAATGTGTTACGCGGGGAAATGTCGCTTGTTGGGCCGCGCCCGGAGCGGCCAATCTTCGTTGAGAAATTCAAGCACGAAGTGCCGGGCTACATGCAGAAGCACCGGGTCAAAGCCGGCATCACCGGTTGGGCGCAGATCAACGGCTGGCGCGGCGACACCGACCTGCACCAGCGAATCCAGCACGATCTCTACTACATCCGCAATTGGTCGCTGTTGTTTGATCTCAAGATCATTCTGCTGACGGTGTTCCGCGGTTTCGTGAACAAAAACGCCTACTGACCTCGCGGTGACCGGTGCCCAGCGCTTGGGTTCGCGCGCGGCAAGAGGCTGCGTTGTCGTTCACTGTCACTCTCAAAGGCGGTGGTCTGGGCTGCAACCAAGGCCATCCGGCCGACCCCAGCGCTAACTGTCTCGCCCCGTTCGCGTTACAATACGCGGTCCCAGACCGCAAAAGTGCGCATGAAAAAGCTGTTTATCAAAACCCACGGCTGCCAAATGAATGAGTACGACTCCGCCAAGATGCTCGACGTCTTGAGCGAGTCGGAGCCGGTGGAGCTCACGGACTCAGCTGAAGAGGCGGACATCCTGCTGCTCAACACCTGCTCCATCCGCGAGAAAGCGCAGGAAAAAGTGTTCTCGCAGCTCGGGCGCTGGAGACCGCTCAAGGAGAAAAACCCGGATCTCATCATCGGTGTCGGAGGCTGCGTGGCGAGCCAGGAGGGCGACGTGATCGCCGAGCGCGCGCCCCAAGTGGATATGGTCTTTGGCCCGCAGACGCTGCACCGCCTGCCGTCGCTGCTCGCGCAAGCACGCGAAAACCGGCAACCCGTGGTTGATATCAGCTTCCCGGAAATCGAGAAATTCGATTGCCTGCCGGAACCGCGCGCGGACGGCCCAAGCGCTTTCGTCTCAATCATGGAAGGCTGCTCGAAGTACTGCAGCTTTTGCGTGGTGCCCTACACCCGTGGCGAAGAAATCAGCCGGCCGCAGGCGGACGTGATCGCCGAAGTTGAAAGCTTGGCAGAGCAGGGTGTACGCGAGGTCAACTTGCTCGGCCAAAACGTCAACGCCTACCGCGGCGACACCCATGACGGTGGCACCGCTGACCTCGCGCTGTTGATTCGAAACGTGGCGCAGGTGCCGGGCATCGACCGCATCCGTTTCACCACGTCGCACCCGGTGGAATTCAGTGACAGCCTTATTGAAGCCTTCGGCGATGTGCCAGAGCTTGTGAGCTTTGTGCACCTGCCAGTGCAAAGTGGCTCAGACCGCGTGCTCGCGTTGATGAAGCGCGGCCACACCCGAATTGAATACAAGAGCCGCATTCGTCGCTTGCGCGCGGCGCGCCCGGGCATCGATCTCTCCTCGGATTTTATTGTGGGATTCCCCGGTGAAACCGAACAAGACTTCAACGACACGCTCAAGCTGATCGAGGAAGTCGGTTTTGATCATTCGTTTAGCTTCATCTACAGCGCGCGCCCCGGCACGCCTGCCGCGCAGCTCGATGATCCAACGCCTATGGACGACAAAAAAGCCCGGCTGCAATCCCTGCAGTCTTTGATCAACACGCAAGCCGCCGCCATCAGCGAGTCAATGGTTGGCACCGTTCAGCGCGTGTTGGTCGAGCGGCCCGCACGCCGTGGCGAAGGTGAAATCGCCGGGCGCACGGAGAACAACCGCGTGGTCAATTTCGCAGGCCACACGCGTCTGATTGGGAGCTTCGTTGATGTGACCATCACCGAGGCGCGCCCCAACTCGCTGCGCGGGGAGTTTGTGGCCCTGAACGACCCCTTCAGACAGGATGCCCAACTTGCCAGCGCCTGATGCGGTAAGCGAGAGGGCGCAGTCCACCTTCAGCCTTGAGCCGAGCGACAACAATCGCCTGATCAACCTGCTCGGCGAATTGAACGCCAACATTGAGCAGATCGAGCGCTCGCTCGATGTCGACGTCGCCAACCGCGGCAATGTGTTCGAGGTGCGTGGCGAGAGCGCGTCTGTTGAGCAGGCAGAGCAGGTGCTGCGGCAGCTCTACCAGCTCGCCGGCGAGCGCAACGTGCGCGGCGAAGACGTCCACCTGTCTTTGCGCGAGGCGGGCAGCCGTGCGGCGGATGGCTCGGCGGCTGACCTGCTCAAAGACGACGGTAACGATGTCGTCGTGCGCGTGCGCCGGCAGCACATCCGCGCGCGCAGCCAAAACCAAGCGGAATACTTGCGCGCCATCGACGCGCGAGACCTCTGTTTTGGCGAGGGCCCAGCCGGCACCGGCAAGACCTACCTCGCGGTTGCCTGCGCGGTGTCATTGCTCGAGTCAGAGCAAGTGCGGCGTCTGGTGTTGGTGCGCCCGGCCGTCGAGGCGGGTGAGCGGCTTGGCTTTTTGCCAGGGGACCTGACCCAAAAAATTGACCCCTACCTCCGCCCGATCTACGACGCGCTCTACGAATTCCTTGGATTTGAGCGGGTCGCAAAGCTCATTGACCGCCACGTGATTGAAGTGGCGCCGCTTGCGTTCATGCGCGGCCGCACGCTCAACCACGCCTGTGTGATCATGGACGAGGCGCAGAACACCACCCAGGAACAGATGAAAATGTTCCTAACCCGCATCGGCTACGGCTCCAAAGCCATCGTCACCGGTGACGTGTCCCAGATCGATTTGCCGGATAAACGTCGCTCTGGGCTGATACACGCCAAGCGGGTGTTACGCGATGTCGAGGGCGTCGGCTTTGTGCAGTTTGCTGGCCGAGACGTGGTACGTCACCCGCTGGTGCAGCGCATTGTGACCGCCTACGACGCCGATGAACGCGCGGGCAGCAACACCACACCGTGAGCACCGAACAAGACGAGGCGTGGTTTGGTGCCGTGTGCGTGCAGCGCGGCGAGGGCCTCGATCCAAACGTCCTCGAACAACTCGGTGCGGCCGATGCCTTTGTCGCCGAGGCGGCGCGCCTTGCGCTGCCACCGGGCGACGTCGGATGCACCGTCCGGCTGGTGTCTGAATCAGACATTAAGTCATTGAATTTACAATACAGATCGCGCGATTCCGCAACTAATGTGTTGTCCTTCGAACAGCAAATGCCGGCAGAATTGGCGGCTTTATTGCCTGTGGAGGGGACGGTGCAGTCGCTTGGCGATATCGCGCTGTGCTTGGACGTTGCGCGGCGCGAGGCCGACGAGCAGGGCAAGTCCCTGCGCGACCACGTGACCCACTTGGTGGTCCACGGTGTCTTGCATCTGCGCGGATTCGATCATATAACCGACGCCGAGGCCGAGAGCATGGAACAACTGGAAGTCAGCTTGCTCTCATCCCGCGGCATCGCTAACCCTTATCACGACGACACACGAGGTCAGACACCCGACAGCCATGGCTGACGACAACCCCGACAGTAGTCAGCGCTCCCTGGTGGGGCGCATCGCACAGGCCCTCGGTGGCGAACCCCGCGACCGCAAGGAACTGACCGATATTCTCAGAGACGCGCACGAACGCGCGCTGCTCGACGCCGATTCGCTCTCGATGATCGACGGCGTGTTTCAAGTCGCCGATATGCAAGTGCGCGACGTCATGATTCCGCGCGGGCAGATGGTGTGCGTCGAAGCTGACACCCCGTTTGCTGACATCCTCGAGGCCGTGATCGAATCCGGCCACTCCCGCTTCCCGGTGGTCGGCGAGAGCCGGGACGAAATCCGCGGCGTTCTGCTCGCCAAAGACATTTTGAAAGTGGTCGCAGCCGGCACAGACTTCGTGTTGCAAGACCACCTGCGCAAAGCCGCGCTGACGCCCGAGAGCAAGCGCCTCAACGTCCTGTTGCGTGACTTTCGCAACAATCGCAATCACATGGCCATCGTCATCGACGAATACGGCGGTGTAGCGGGGTTGGTGACCATTGAGGACGTGCTCGAGCAAATCGTCGGTGACATCGACGACGAACACGACACCGAAGAAGACGCCAACATCCGTGAAAACGGTGAGCGGCAGTACGCGGTGCAGGCGCTCACGCCGATTGAAGACGTCAACGAGGCGCTGGGGCTCGAATTTTCGGATGAAGAATTCGACACCATCGGCGGTCTCGTCACCCATGCATTCGGCCGTGTGCCCGAGGCCGGAGAGTCGGTCGCGCTCGAGGGGTGGGAGTTCAGCGTGGTCGCAGCAGACAAACGCCGGATTGAAGCCCTCGCAGTGTCCCCAGCGGTGTCACTGGATTGAGTCAACGCGCGCCGCGGCGCGCCCGATCCCGTGCCACAATTCAACGCACCGACTGAGCATGGCCTGACACCGTGATCGCCCTTCCCAACCCCCAATCGCGCTGGCGCGATGTGATCGCGCTTGCCGCGGGCATGCTCTATCCGCTCGCGTTCGCACCACTCGCGTGGCGCCCCGCATTGCTGCTGTCTCTCGTGCTCTTTTGGTGGAGTCTGGACGGGCTTTCGCCGCGCCGGGCCCTCTGGCGCGGTTACGTGTTTGGTCTGGGTCTGTTTGCCGTTGGGGTTGGGTGGATCTACGAGAGCCTGCGCTATTTCGGCGAGGCCATCGCCGCAATTGCCTTGCTTGGCACAATGGGTTTTGTTGCCGTCGCCGCGCTCTATTGCGCGCTGTTCGCGTGGCTCTGGGCGCGCTTCTTCGCCGGTCGGCTGTCGCCGATGATGACAACGCTGGCACTGCCAACGCTGTGGGTTCTGATTGAATGGTTCCGGGGTTGGTTTCTCGGCGGCTTTCCCTGGTTGGTTGGGGGATATGCCTCGCTTGACACGCCAATTGCGCCCTTTGCGGCGTTGGGCGGCGTCTACTTCAACGGTTACCTCATGGCCCTGGTGGCCTCGACGCTGCTCGCGTTAAGTCTGCGTGCGCGCGCGCGGCTCGTGGTGTGGGTTGTGGTGCTTTTCGCGGTCATTGGCGGTGGTCACGGCGCGTTGCGTGCGGTCGATTTCAGCGTGCCGCACGGCGAGCCGCTGCGGGTGCGCATGGTGCAGGGAAACATCGAGCAGGGAATCAAGTTTGACCCCGGCAATCTCGTGCCTTCCCTGCAGCGCTATATCGCGCTCTCAGAGCAAGGCGACCCTGACTTCGATCTCTTGATCTGGCCAGAGACGGCGGTGCCGGCTTTTTATGAACAAGTGGAACCGGTGATTGGTGAGTACCGTGACGCCCTCAAGGCGCGTGGCGTCGACTGGTTACTAGGCGGTTTTTCCTACAACTGGGAGAGCCGGCAGGTGTTCAACGCCGTGCGTCTTGTCACGGATGACGCGCCGGCTGAATACCGCAAGCACCACCTGGTGCCCTTTGGCGAGTACTTGCCGATGCGCGGGCTGCTTGACGCGCTCTCAGCCATCATCGCAGTCCCGATGTCGGATATCTCGCCAGGGCCGGCGTCACCTGAGCCAATTGATCTCGGCGGTGTCAAGATTGCCATGTCGATCTGCTACGAGGACGCCTTTGGAGAAGAGGTGATCCGCCAGTTGCCCGCCGCCAATTTGTTGGTCAATGTCAGCAACGACGCGTGGTTTGGTGACAGTTGGGCGCCGGCACAGCATCAGGAGATCGCGCGACTTCGCACCATTGAAACCGCGCGCCCGCAAATCCGCGCCACCAACACCGGGATCAGCGCGGTCATGGATCACCACGGTGACATCGTCGACCACGGGCCGTCGTTTGTGGAGGCCGTGATCGACGCCACCGTCCAGCCGCGACGCGGCGAGACCCCCTATGTGCGCTTTGGCAATGTGCCGATCGTGTCGTGGTTGTTGGTGTCGCTTGTGGCCTTGCTGCTGTTGGCTCGACGTCGCGATGTGGCCTATACTGGTCGCTGACGTTTAGTCCAGCAGGGAGAGAGCTCGCACTGCGAGCCGCCGAAGGCGCAACCCGCCCGGAAACGCTCAGGCACCCGGACCTGCTGGAACAGTCAACTCTGGAGAGTGGCGCAACACGCGCCCGCCAACGGGGAAAGGCCGCATTACCGGCTCAATCTCTCAGGTACCCGGACAGAGGGGCGATATCAGTGCAGTGATGTGCTGAGGTCCCTTTGACGCAACCGGAACACCGCATGCCAGAGCAAACTCCCCTGTACACCCAGCACGTCGAGGCTGGCGGCAAAGTCGTGGACTTCGCCGGATGGGCGCTGCCGATCCACTACGGCTCGCAGGTCGATGAGCACCATCTGGTGCGCCGCGACGCCGGCATGTTCGATGTCTCGCACATGGCGCACACACGGGTGTCCGGTGCGGGCGCCACAACCTTCTTGCGGCGCCTGCTTGCCAACGATGTCGCCAAGCTCGGGCTCGACGGTCGCGCGCTCTACAGCTGCATGCTCAACGAGGCGGGCGGCGTGGTGGATGATTTGATCGTCTACCGCTTTGGCGAGGACGTTTACCGCATCATTAGCAACGCGGCCACACGCGACACCGATCTCGCGTGGATGCGGCAGGTGGCAAGCGGCCAGGACGTGGTGCTCGAGCCGATTGAACAGCTTGCGATGCTTGCCATTCAAGGCCCTAACGCCATCGCCAAGAACCAAAATGCGGTTGCGCCAGCGGTGGCCGAGGCCATCGCTGCACTCTCGCGTTTTCAAGCTGTCGAGACAGCCGACTGTTTTATTGGCCGCACGGGTTACACCGGTGAAGACGGATTGGAGTTCGCGGTGCCAGCGGCGCGTGCGGCTGAGACCTGGCAGCAACTTCTGGACGCCGGTGTGCAGCCGGCCGGTCTGGGTGCGCGTGACTCGCTGCGCCTAGAGGCCGGCATGGCGCTCTACGGCAACGACCTTGATACAACCGTGACGCCGCTTGAGTCAAAGCTTGCGTGGACCGTGGATTTCAAAGACGCGTCGCGGGATTTCATCGGCCGGACTGCGCTCGAATCCCAGCGCCGCGACGGCATAACACGGCAGCTTGTCGGTCTGGTGCTCGAGGCGCGAGGTGTGCTGCGCGGGCACCAACAGATTTTTGCAGGTGAGCGCC
>CALAMQ010000080.1 GCA_937925815.1 uncultured Granulosicoccaceae bacterium
AGCAGTGAGGCACTGTTGAGCTTGCACGGCGCCGGTCTCTTTGAACGCGGGCGCTGGCGGGTGCGCGGCGTAAGTGTGCAGGTAGCGCCGCGTGAAATAGTCACCTTGATCGGCCCAAATGGGTCAGGCAAATCCACCACCGCCAAGCTCGCTTTGGGGTTGCTCAAGCCCACTGAAGGGCATGCGGAGCAGCGGCCCAGCTTGCGCGTGGGCTACGTGCCACAGGCGTTGTCGATAGACAGCGCCATGCCCATGACCGTCGAGCGCTTTATGCGGTTGACCAACCGGCTGGCCCCATCAGAATTGGATGCGGCGCTGGAGGCCACAGGCGCCTCGGCGCTTCGAGACAAGCCGATCACGTCACTCTCAGGTGGTGAATACCAGCGTGTGTTGATTGCGCGCGCCATTGCGCGTGAGCCTGATTTATTGGTGCTCGATGAGCCGGTGCAGGGCGTTGACTTGATGGGCGAAGCGGCGTTGTACCAGTTGATTGCCGACATTCGGGATAACCGGGGGTGCGGGGTATTGATGATCTCGCACGACTTGCACGTGGTGATGGCGGCAACCGATAAGGTGGTTTGCCTCAATGGCCACGTCTGCTGCCACGGCGCGCCGCAAGCGGTGGCTAAAGACCCAGCCTACCAAGCGCTCTACGGCAAATTGGCACCGACGCTCGCGGTCTATACGCACCACCACGATCACGAGCATTTGCCAGACGGTAGCGTGTTGCCACATTCATGCGATCAAGCTGCAAGCGAAGGGGCCGAGCGTGGATGATTTTTTTGTCAGATCATTGATCGCGGCGGCGGGGGTTGCGTTGATCGCGGCGCCGCTTGGGTGTTTCATAGTGTGGCGCCGCATGGCCTATTTTGGTGACACGCTGGCGCACTCGTCATTGTTGGGTGTGGCGCTCGCGCTCGCGACCAGCTTGCCGTTGATGCTGTCGGTGTTTGTGGTGTCTCTGGGTGTGGCGCTGAGCTTGGTGGTGCTGCAACGCGCCAATTGGGTCTCAACCGATTCCTTGCTCGGCCTGCTGTCGCACGGGTCGCTCGCGGTGGGCTTGGTAGTCTTCTCGTTGCTCGACCGGCCGTCTGCCTACCTCGTTGAAATGTTGCTCGGTGATATCCTCACGGTCACCGAACGGGATATCGTGCTTATATTTGCTGTCGCGGCGGCTGTTGCCGCGGTGTTGGTGCTGGCGTGGCGACCGCTGATTGCGATGACGGTCAATCAGGATCTGGCGGCCGCGGAGGGCCAGAGGCCGCTGCTGATGCACATGTTGCTTGTTGTGCTCATGGCCGCCGTGATCGCGGTGTCGATTCAGATCGTTGGCGTGTTGCTGATCACGTCGTTGCTTATCGTGCCGGCGGTGACTGCACGCCGCTTTGCCGGCCGGCCGGAGGTCATGGTGATTCTCGCGGCGGGATTTGGTCTGCTCGCATCGCAAGCTGGCCTGTGGGGCTCGCTGCACTGGGATACGCCGTCGGGGCCGAGTATTGTGGTGGCGAGCTTCGTGGTGTTTTTATTGTCGCTGTTGATCAGCAAGCGGGGTGCAGTGTGAGAGACATGACACGCAATCAGTCTTTGGTGTTAAACGCTTTGCAGTCTGATAGACAACCGGCATCAGCCTACGCATTGCTCGACAAACTCCGAGACGATGGCTTTCGCGCGCCGCTGCAGGTGTACCGCGCGCTCGAGAAACTCATTGAACGCGGGCAAGTGCACCGGCTTGAGAGCCTCAACGCCTTTGTCGCGTGCCAGCACGAGGGCTGCAGTTCGCACGCCACTGCGGCCTTCTTGATCTGTGAACACTGCAAGTCAGTCACAGAGTTTGATCCGGTGCGAGTGCGCCGCGCGATTGCGCAAGGCGCCAAGGAACTGGGCTTTAGCGTTCGCCGCAGCGTGATCGAGGTCGAGGGTAACTGCAGCGCGTGTGAGGCTGTGACCGACAGTTGAGTGTCAGCGCCTTTGTCGCGCGCTGGCAGTCACTTCTAGAACTAGAAGTTAACCCGGTCGGCGCCCTTGAGATCGAGCATCTCACGCGCCTCGTCAGGCGTTGCCACCTCTGCGCCGAGTTGCTCAACGATATGGCGAATCTTCGCGACTTGCTGCGCGTTGGATTCGGCCAGCTCCCCACGTGAAATGAACAAGCTGTCTTCGAGCCCGACGCGCACGTTGCCACCCATCTGGCTCGCGGTGGTGGCCATTGGAATTTGGGCGGCGCCGGCTGCGAGCACAGACCAGCTGTAGCTGTCACCAAAGAGTTTGTCGGCGGTCTTTTTCATGAACACAAGGTTATCGATGTCAGCACCGATACCGCCGAGAATGCCGAGTACAAACTGAATGAAAATCGGTGCCTTAAAGAGCCCGCTGTCGACGCAGAATTTCAAGTTGTACAGGTGGCTCACGTCGTAGCACTCGTGCTCAAACTTGATGTCATGTGGCGCGAGTGTGGTGGCCGCTTCCTCGATGTCTTGGAAGGTGTTTCTGAAGATGTTGCCTTTTGAATTGGCGACGTAGGCTTCTTCCCAGTCGTATTTCCAGGTGTCGTAGCGTTTGGCGAGCGGGTGGAAGGCGAAGTTCATTGAACCCATGTTCATCGAACACATCTCAGCGCTGAATGTCGCTGCGGGTTTGATGCGGTCTTGGATCGATAAGGTGAGTGAGCCGCCGGTTGAGATGTTTACAACCGCATCAGTGGCTTGCTTGATACGAGACAAAAAGGGCGAGAAATCCGCTGTATCAACCGAGGGCGCCCCGGTGTCCGGGTTGCGCGCGTGCAGGTGCAGAATGGACGCGCCAGCCTCGGCGGCTTCAATTGCCTGGCTTGCAATGTCGTCGTAGGTGTAGGGCAGTGCATCCGACATAGTCGGGGTGTGGATGGCGCCGGTAACGGCGCAGGTGATGATGGTTTTTTGTCGTTTTGCCATGATCTGTGTCTAGGTTCCTGAGTGGGTGTCTTTCTCGCGCACCTGATACCGAAGCGGAAAGAGTTCGAGGTTGTAGCGTTCGCTGATGACACCCCAAAGGCCTCTGGGGGCTTTGAGCATGATGACGATGGCGACGGCGCCCAACGCGATCAGGTAGGTCGTGCCGTAGTCGGCGAGCGTCTCCCGCAACGCGAAGAAAAGCAGGGTGCCGATGATCGGTCCCTCCAAAGTGCCAATGCCGCCGATCACCACAATGAAAATGACAAAGGCGGTCCAGTC
>CALAMQ010000081.1 GCA_937925815.1 uncultured Granulosicoccaceae bacterium
AGCAAAACACGCGGCGCACTGTCGATCTCACGACCAAGCACCAACTTCTGTTGATTGCCGCCAGAGAACAACGACGCGCGCAAAGCCGGATCTGGCGGACGCACGTCGAATTCAGACATCAAGCGCGCACAGTGCGCGCGAGCAGCACCATGGTCGATCAACGCACCGTGTGTCCAACGCGAGTCATCGTGGTAACCCAAGATACTGTTTTCAGTGGCATCAAATGACTTAACCAAGCCGCGTCGCAACCGGTCTTCCGGCACATGGTTCACGCGCAAGTCACGTAGTGCCTTGGGTGTGATTGGATGAGCCGAGTCAACCAGCCGATCCAACACGGTGAACTCTCCAGAGGCAACTGGTTGCATTCCGGCCAGCACCTCGAGCAGTTCAGACTGCCCATTCCCAGAGACACCGGCAACGCCAAGAATCTCACCTGCTCGCAACTCAAATGACAAGTGCTTACACGCGACACCACCTTGTGCGTTGAGCGCGCTGAGATCGCGCACAGACAGCACAACGTCACCAGGTACCGAAGTCGCGACGTTCATGTTGAGATCGACTTGCTCACCAACCATGAGCGCCGCCAATTCCCGCTCATCAGTGTCTTTTGTCACGCGGTGCGCCACCATCTCGCCCGCGCGCATAACCGAGACCGTATCAGTGACATCCATGATTTCGCGCAGCTTGTGCGTGATCAGAATCACCGTGACGCCTTGATCACGCAGTGCGCGCAAAATCGCGAAAAGTTGATCTGCCTCTTGTGGTGTAAGCACGCCGGTCGGCTCATCGAGCACTAAAATGCGTGCGCCTCGGAATAACGCTTTGAGGATTTCGGTGCGCTGTTGTTCGCCAACGGGCAGCTCTCCAACAGGAGATTCAAGGTCGACGGTTAGGTTATATTCTCTGGACAGTCGCGCCAGCTCCGCACCGGCTGCTGTCACACTGTCTGCCAGCAGTGCGCCCTGTTCGGCGCCGAGCATAACGTTTTCAAGCACCGAGAAATTGTCAACCAGCATGAAATGCTGATGCACCATGCCAATACCGGCACTGATTGCATCGCGCGATGAGCGGATTGATACAACGTTACCGTTGATCAGCACATCGCCCGCGTCGGCTTGATAAAAGCCATACAGGATACTCATCAGGGTGGACTTACCGGCACCGTTCTCACCGACGATGCCGTGAATACTCCCTGGTGCCACGCGCAAATTAACGTCGCGATTGGCATGCACAGCACCGAAACGTTTTTCGATGCCGCGCAACTCGATTGCTGGCGGCGCTGAATGCGCCGCCAGATCTCCCGCCACCAGCTCAGCCAATCAATAAGTGCAGCTGTTGTCTGACATGTAGTCGTGCACAGTGATCTCACCGGCGATAATAGCGGCTTTGGCAGCGTCCACAGCTGCTTTCATGTCATCGGTGATGAGGTCAGCGTTGTGCTCATCGAGCGCCCAATCAACACCGCCTTCGGCCAAGCCCAAGACATTGAAGCCAGGTTTCCAATCACCGCTTGCGCCAGTTTTCATGGCTTCGTACACAGCGACATCAACACGCTTAAGCATTGACGTCAGCATCACGCCCGGGTGCAGGTAATTTTGGTTCGAATCAACGCCAATTGCGTATTTACCACCATCAGCCGCAGCTTGGTATACGCCAACTCCGGTGCCGCCCGCAGCTGCAAATACAACATCTACGCCGCGGTCAAACTGCCCACGCGCGAGCTCTGCGCCACGGCTGGGGTTGTTCCACGCGCTCGGGTCAGTACCGGTCATGTTTTGCAACACTTCGGCGTCGGCGTTGACGTGCTTTACGCCTTGCTCGTAACCGCAGGCAAAACGGCGGATCAGCGGAATGTCCATGCCCCCGACAAAACCGACTTTGGCGCTATCGCTTTTCATCGCCGCGAGCATGCCAACCAGAAATGAGCCTTCTTGCTCTTTGAACACCACGGACTGCACGTTAGGTTTGTCGACAACCATGTCAATGATGGTAAAACGTGTGTCCGGGAATTCAGCAGAGACCACTTCCATAGCAGGAGCTTGCGCGAAGCCGATGCCCACAACCGGGTCTGAGCCGCGTTGAGCCATACGGCGCATGGCCTGTTCGCGCTGCGCGGGGTTAGTGACTTCGAACTCGCTGTAGCTGTCCCCAGATTCGGCTTTGTACTGCTCAGCACCCTCGTAGGCCGCTTGATTGAAGGATTTGTCAAACTTGCCACCCATATCGAAAACAACAGCAGGCGAGGCATGCAGAGAACCGGCGGAGGCTGCGTATACAGCGACTAACGCGATGAGTTTTTTCATGGAATTCACTCTATAGGTATCGTTGGGACAGTCTCTCAGAACAGCCGAGCTGTCGCCATGAGACACCCAAGCAGTGTAGCGCGAGCGCTCCCTGCCCATCTAGCCCCAAGGGTCATCAAGGGGCCGAATTCGGACGCGCTGGATAGACGGCAAGGGCATCGTCTCTTGACAAATGATTTCGGCAAAGCCACGAAAAAGCCCACTTGATTTGTGGGCTCGATCAACACGCTAGACAGGCTGCTGAACTGTCAGCCGTTGGCCGCCTTGGGAGGTGTCATGTCACTGCTTTGCTGCAATACCCAGCGCCCAAAGGCCACCGACGGCATAGGCTTGGCAAAGAGGTAACCTTGACCGACCTGGGCACCGGATTTTCGAAGAAATGCATGCTGCGGCTCGGTTTCTATACCCTCTGCCACCACCTTCATGCCGAAATGCCGTCCAAGACCAATGATGGCGTTGACGATCGCGGCGTCGGCTGAGTCGGTCTCGAGATCGCGCACAAAGGACTGATCGATCTTCAATGTGTGCACAGGGAAGTTCTTGAGGTAGCTCAAAGACGAATAACCCGTCCCAAAGTCATCGATGGCCAAGGTCACCCCGAGGCCTTTGAGTTCGTCGAGCAGTTTGTTCGCCTCGACCGGGTCATTCATGATCGCGCTTTCCGTGATCTCGAGTTCCAAAGAGCTCGGATGGATCCCGTGACGGGTGATCGCATCGGAAATTTTATGAACCAAATCAGGATCTTGGAACTGGAGTGCCGACAAATTCACCGCGATTTGCAGATCGTTGAGCCCGACTTTGTTCCACTCAGCCACCTGCCGACAGGCGTCATTGACGATCCAATCAGAGAGCGGGATGATCAGGCCAGTTTCTTCGGCCACCTCGATAAACAGCCCAGGGCCGACCAATCCGCGCTCAGGGTGATTCCACCGAACAAGCGCTTCCGCTCCCAGGGCGCGCTTGGTTTCGAGGCAAAGTTTTGGCTGGTAGTAGAGCTCGAATTCCTCGTTCTCCACACCGTCTTTGATCTCTTCTTCGAGCTTGATCCGGTTGAGTACCTTGTTCCGGATAGCATCGGTAAACAATTGTGTTTGCGCGCGACCATTGACCTTGGCTTCCTGCAGCGCATAGGTGGCGTTGTTAAGAAGTTCTTCAGAGTCTTCCGCATTACCAGGCAAGGTTGCAACGCCCACCGACGCATTGATCGAGAAGCGCACTGCTCGATGCGATATGGGCTCGGCGATCAGCTCCCGCAGCCTGTTGGCAAGTGGCACAACCTCGTCGAGTTTGAGCACTTCGCACACGACGAGGAACTCGTCACCGTCGATCCGGCCGATGGTGACGTCCTCACCGAGTGCACATTCGAGCCGTTTGGCCACTTCCGCGACCACCAGGTCCCCAGTGTGCTGGTCAAATTGGTCGTTGAAGAGCTTGAAATTATCCAGATCAATCAGCATCGCCGCCAATTGAATATTTTTCTTTTGTGCATTAGCAACGAGCAGCTTGAGCTGTCGCTTGCAATTGACACGATTGGGCAGGCCCGTGAGCTGATCGTGGTGAGCCAGGTGCTCAAGCGATATTTGCTTCTTCTCCACCTGTCGCTCGACCGCCTCTAGCCCCGCGATCATGTTGTTGTACTCTTGTATCAGCAGGCCGAATTCATCCCGGCCCTCCATCACAATCAGGTGTTTGTCGCCGTTAACACGCGCATTTCGCAGCGAGCGGATCACTTCTAAGACGGGTTGCAAGACAAAGCGCGAGGTCGCAATGCGTACCAGAAAAAACGCCAAAATTGCTGCGACCAACACAGCAACCGCCATACGTTGCACAAAAAGCATCCGCGATTCAGCCACGCCGTCGCCAACAATCGCAACCGCCACCTTGTAGCTGCGATTGAAAAAGCTGATCGTCCACACGGCTTCAATGTTCTCACCATTGAAGACAGGATCCGGCGTGTCGTGCAACGTTGGCACGAGCGCTGGCACCGCACCAAATGAATACAGGGTGCTGCCGCGGCCCTCAGTAACCACTGCACCAACCACTTTGGGCACACGCGAGATGATTTCAGGAAACTCGAGTTCATCGGCGGTAATGAGCATCGCCTCGAAGGTATCGCGATACGCATTAGCGCGGTCCGCGACTTGGGTCTGCTGAAAGAAGGTCAAGGCAGGTGTGAGCAGCGCTGCGCTCAAACACAAGATGAAGACGCAACCGAACAGCGCCAAACGCAACCCCAAGCCGAGACTGGACCTGCCAGTTTTGAGCTTCACAGATTTGGCAAACTTTCCCATATTCACCCTAAGTCCCAATCGGGTTCTACAAACTAACGGCTGGCGCCACTCAAACTATCGGCAGCAACAGTGTTTACCTGACTTCTGTGCTCTCAATATGCAAAAACCCCCCCAAACCGAAGCTTGGAGGGGTTTTCTTTTTGGTAATAGGGGACTGGAGGCTTACATCATGCCGCCCATGCCACCCATTCCGCCCATGCCATCCATACCCGGTGCGCCTGGCATTGCCGGCTCATCGGATTTAGGCGCCTCGGCAACCATCGCTTCCGTGGTAATCATCAGACCACCAACAGACACTGCATTCTGGATCGCAGAACGCGTGACTTTGGTTGGGTCCAAGATACCCATTTCAACCAGATCACCGTACTCACCAGTTGCGGCGTTGTAGCCGGTGTTACCAGAACCTTCGGCAACCTTGGCACACACGACAGAGGGCTCGCCGCCCGCATTGGCGACGATCTGGCGAAGCGGCTCTTCCATTGCGCGCAGTGCAATTTGGACACCGACATTCTGATCTTCGTTTGCACCCGAAAGGCCTTCAACGGCAGTGCGTGCACGAATCAACGCCGTGCCACCACCGGCAACGATACCTTCTTCAACCGCAGCGCGCGTGGCGTGCAAAGCATCGTCAACACGGTCTTTCTTCTCTTTCATCTCAACTTCGGTTGCGGCACCGACTTTGATCACAGCTACACCGCCTGCCAATTTGGCAACACGCTCTTGCAGCTTCTCGCGGTCGTAGTCAGATGTAGCTTGGTCGATCTGAGCACGGATCTGGTCAACCCGAGCATCGATCTCGGCTTTCTCACCTGCACCGTCAACGAGGATAGAGTTTTCCTTGTCCACTGTAACGCGCTTGGCCTGACCCAGATCTTCAAGCGTGACCTTCTCAAGCGAGAGGCCAACTTCTTCCGAGATCACTTGACCGCCGGTGAGGATCGCAATGTCCTGGAGCATCGCTTTGCGGCGATCGCCGAAGCCCGGTGCCTTCACAGCACAGACTTTCACGATGCCACGGATGCTGTTGACCACCAGTGTCGCGAGCGCTTCGCCTTCAATGTCTTCGGCGATGATAAGCAGGGGCTTACCCGCTTTGGCGACTGACTCGAGAACCGGGAGCAAATCACGGATGTTTGACACTTTTTTGTCGTGCAGCAAGATGTAGGGCTCTTCAAGCTCAGCCGACATCTTTTCCTGATTGTTCACGAAGTAAGGCGACAAGTATCCGCGGTCAAACTGCATACCTTCGACGACGTCGAGCTCGTTCTCGAGCGACTTGCCCTCTTCAACAGTGATGACGCCTTCTTTACCCACTTTCTCCATCGCTTCAGCGATGATGCCGCCGATGGACTCGTCGGAGTTGGCAGAGATGGTGCCGACCTGGGCAACGGCTTTCGCATCGTTACAGGGCTGGCTCATGTTGGCCAATTCTGCGGTTGCAGCGACACAAGCCATGTCCAAGCCACGCTTGAGGTCCATGGGGTTACGGCCAGCGGCAACGGCTTTGAGGCCTTCGCGCACGATGATTTGCGCCAGCACAGTGGCTGTTGTGGTGCCATCACCGGCAATGTCTGAGGTCTGGGAGGCCACTTCTTTCACCATCTGGGCGCCCATGTTCTCGAACTTATTCTCAAGCTCGATTTCTTTCGCCACAGAGACGCCATCTTTGGTTACAGCTGGCGCGCCAAACGATTTGTCGAGCACCACGTTGCGACCTTTAGGGCCCAAAGTGACTTTGACCGCGTTGGCCAGGATGTCGACGCCGCGCGCCATGCGCTGCCGGGCGTCGTCAGAAAAGCGTACTTCTTTTGCTGCCATTGGAATGTTCCTTTAAATACAGTTATGTCGCGACAGATCAGGCTTCAAGGACGCCCATGATGTCGTCTTCACGCATCACCAACACTTCTTCGCCATCAACTTTGACTTCGGTACCGGAGTACTTACCGAACAGCACCTGATCGCCAACTTTGACGTCGAGCGCACGAACATCACCCGAATCAGTGGCTTTGCCGTTACCCACTGCGAGTACTTCACCGCGAATAGGCTTCTCAGTTGCGTTATCCGGAATGACAATGCCACCGGGGCTAGTGCGCTCTTCTTCCAGGCGTTTGATGACGACGCGGTCATGCAAAGGACGGATTTTCATGGGTGTCTCCTCACGAAAAATCAAATGTAAGAATTGAGGTCAGGCGGGTATTAGCACTCGCCATCAGGGAGTGCTAATCATAGGGATGCGAAATCGAAAAGCAAGCTGAATTTCAACAAATTCAGTCGTCTCGGCGAAATTCGCCCTCGATCGTGTGACTGCCGTCAACAGTTGGGCCTGTGCCCGGTTGCTGAGCCGGCCCCGCACCGGGCCGCAGCTGCACCTGGCTCAAGACACGATTGAGCAGCCAGCCACGCGTCACGGGTATCAACAGGCAAAAACCGATCGCGTCCGTGACGAAACCTGGCGTCAGCAGCAGAGCACCGCCCACCGCAAGCCCCACCCCTTCTGCAATCTCACGCGCCGGCAACTGGCCAGACGCCATCAAGCTCTGGCCTCTGAGCAGTACGCTCAAGCCTTGAGCACGTAGAAGGGCTGTACCAATAACAGCAGTCAACAGGATAAGCAGAACCGTCCAGAGCACACCGATTGCAGAGCCCACCTGGATCAACACCGCGATCTCAATGATTGGTATGAGCAACAGGGCCCAAAAAAATCCTCTGTACATGGGAGCTATTCGGTCGGGGGAGTGGTCACACAATGGGTGCTAATGTCGATGACTTCAAGCACCACTGCATCCAGCACCACAAGGGAATACCCCGTGAACAAAGCCACAATAGGTCTACTTTCGCTTGCCATTACAGCCGGTGTCGCGCTGTCAGTGTGGCAGCGCGGCCACCAAGACGACACCCAAAAATCTTGGACATTCACACAATTAGGCGGAGAGAGCGTCTCGCAGGGTGACTACATCGCAGACAAGGTGCTTATCAATTTTTGGGCGAGTTGGTGTCCGCCATGCGTGCGCGAATTGCCCCTATTGGACTCTCTCGCGCATGACACAGCCGAGAGCGATCTCGCGGTCCTGGCCGTCGCAATGGACAGCGAAGACAACGTGAGGCGATTTCTATCCGAAAACCCACTGACTTTAGACATCGCTCTGGGATTCGAAGACGTTAAGACTGCAATGACTGAGTGGGGAAACGACACCGGGGCACTGCCCTTTACTGTGCTATTAGACAGCGAAGGCAACGTCATCAAAAAACACCTCGGAGAACTTCTCCCCGAAGCGTTAGATGAATTCGTGTCCACACCGTGACAAAAAATGTCCGGCAATTAACCATCAAGCCAAAGACCACTACCTGAAAGCGGCCTATCTTCACTCGACGCGTTAACCCAATCCTTGATTGATTCCAAAGTCGCGCCGTGCGGAGGCAATTGACACCGTAAACCCAGCGACAACATCCACCAAAGACAACATAAGCAAAACAAAGAAGACTGAGGTTCCGGCCGCTTCCACAACTATAAACTCAACC
>CALAMQ010000082.1 GCA_937925815.1 uncultured Granulosicoccaceae bacterium
ATCCTTCACACTGTTGGTGGGATACCTGAATCAATTGAGGTTTCAGCAGTTGGGGATGGGAACCCATATGAACTTCGAAACTTTGAAGTAAGGGAGATCAATGAAAGCCATATCAATGATCGAGGTTAAAATGCATAACAAGGTGCTCGTGCCGAGCCAAAACTCGGCGCTTGATTGCGTATGGCTTCGCCATTGTACGCGCATCAAACACCAAATTTTGGCCGGTACAGCACGGCGTTAGGTGTATTGACCTAGCTAAAACATCACAGTCATGCCGCTTGTTGGAACACCTCAACTGGTGTTTTCATTCCCAGTAATTGGTGTGGTCGTCTTTCGTTGTAAAACTCGACCCATTGTCCTATCACTCTGTTGGGTCCATCGATTGAGTCAAATCGGTGGGTAATCCCCCCACCGTTTTTCGACGTGATAAGCAGAGCCGCGCGGCGTCGCCCCGTGACTGATCTACTTGGGAATCACACCGCCACGCTCAGCTGACCACGCCAGTGGGTCGTCGATAAACTGCTGCACTTGTTCGAGTGTGGCGTCGTCGAATTTGCCGCTTTTTCTCGCTTCCGCCAGCACGTCTCGCCAGGTGGCGAGGTAGTGGAGTTCTAATCCTGCGTCCTGCAGTGTGGGTCGGGCGTGTTCGAAGATGTCGTAGAAAAAGACGACCAGTGTGTGACCGACGGTGGCGCCGGTGTTGCGGATGGCTTCGGCGAATTTGAGTTTGCTGCCGCCGTCGGTGGTGAGGTCTTCAACCAGCAGGATACGTTGGCCATCAAAGATGTCGCCTTCAATCTGGGCGTCGCGGCCGAAGCCCTTTGGCTTTTTGCGCACGTACTGCATCGGCAGGCCCATGCGCTCGGCAATCCACGCGGCGAAGGGGATGCCGGCGGTCTCGCCGCCTGCGACGGCGTCGAATTGCTCAAAGCCCGCGCCGCGATAGAGGTTGGCGACGGCGAAGTCCATGAGGTTACTGCGGATGCGCGGGTAGCTGATGAGCTTGCGGCAGTCGATGTACACCGGGCTTTTTAAGCCGGAGGTCAGGGTGTAGGGCTCTTCGGGGCGGAAGTGCACCGCTTCGATTTCGAGCAGCGCCTGCGCGGTCAGTGAGGCGATTTCTTCTTTGCTGCAAAACGAGGCGCTGGTCATGGGCACATCCTATTGAGTCGTGGTTAACCGGAGCATTTTATCAGACCACATGCCAGTGCAGATCGAAGCCTGGATCAAACAGTGTGATTGGGCCGTCTTCGGTGTCGATGTGCGCCGGGTACTCGCAGGGCGTGGCGCGTTTTTCAAGCGTCAGCGAGTCTGCGTTGGTGGGCAGGCGGTAGAAGGCGGGGCCGTTGAGTGAGGCAAAGCCTTCAAGCTTATCTAGCGCGCTCTCTTGTTCAAACACCGCAGCCAGGCAGGAGACGGTGTTGCTGGCCGAGAAGACCCCCGCGCAGCCACAGGCGCTGAGCTTGAGCGGGTCGAGGTGCGGCGCGCTGTCGGTGCCGAGAAAAAAGCGGCTGTCGCCTGAGGTGGCGGCGTCGCGCAGCGCAAGGCGGTGCTTTTCGCGCTTGGCGACGGGCAGGCAGTAGTAGTGTGGGCGGATGCCGCCGACCAGCAGGTTGTTGCGGTTGATGATCAAGTGGTGGGTTGTGATGGTGGCGGCGAGGTTCTCGCCGCCTGAGCGCGCGTACTTGACGCCCTCTTCAGTTGTGATGTGCTCCATCACCACACGAAGCGTCGGCAGGCGTTGGCGCAAGGGGTCGAGCACGGTCTCAATGAACACCGCTTCGCGGTCGAAGATATCCACGTCCGGCGTTGTGACTTCACCGTGCACGCAGAGCGGCAAGCCAATCTCCGCCATGGTCTCAAGCACCGGCATCACCGCGTCGATGTTGCGCACACCGGACTGGGAGTTGGTGGTGGCGCCGGCGGGGTAGAGCTTGACCGCGCTCACAAGGCCCGTTGCCGCAGCGTAGGCGACGTCGGCTGGGTCAGTGGTCTCAGTCAGGTAGAGCGTCATCAGCGGTGTGAAATCGCTGTCCGATGGCACCGCGTCCATGATGCGCTCGCGGTAGGCGGCGGCCTCAACCGCCGAGACCACCGGGGGCACGAGGTTTGGCATCACAATCGCGCGCCCGAAGTGCCGCGCGGTCTCGGGTGTCACCGCGCGCAACACGGCGCCGTCGCGCAGGTGCAGGTGCCAGTCGTCTGGGCGCGTAATGGTCAGGCGTTGGGTCATGTCGGGGCTCGCCAAATAGCGGCATGTTATCAGCCTGGGCATGGTGGTAGGGTGTCGGCAACTTAGCTGAGTGTGAACCCCGATGTTTTACCGACCCGGCCTCGATGACCACGGCCTGCCGCACAACCCGTTCAAAGCCATTGTCTCGCCCAGGCCCATTGGCTGGATCGGATCGCTTGACGAATCTGGCGCCGCCAATCTCGCGCCCTACAGTTTTTTCAACGCGCTCGCTGACACGCCACCGATGGTGATGTATTCGAGCACCGGCACCAAGCCCGAGGGCGAGGGCAAAGACAGCCTCGCAAACGTTCAGGCACGTGGCGAGTTCACGGTGTCAATTGTCTCGCGCGCGTTGATGCAACCCATGAACACCAGTGCCGGTTTTTACAAGGCCGGTGAAGATGAGTTCGAGTTGGCGGGTCTTGAGAAGGGAGAATCCAACGTCATCTCAGCGCCCTTTGTCGCTGCCAGCCCTGCGGCTTTTGAGTGCAAACTCTGGAAGGTGATTCCCTTGCCTGGCGACAACAACACGCTTGTGATTGGTGAAGTGGTTGGGGTGCACATTGACGACGCAGTGATTGACGACAACGGCATTTTCGACATTCTGCGTTATGAGCCAGCTGCGCGCCTGGGTTACCGGGACTACGCGTGCGTCACCGAGACCTTCTCGCTCAACCGTCCGGGCGAGTCTTAGCCGCGCGGCCTTTGAGCAGCAGCGGTGTCAGAAACATGGGTACTTGATACAGCGCCACAAACAACCCGACCACTGGGTCCGGTGGCATCGAGGCGTAATAGAGTGCGATGTTGCGGTTACCGCTGAGGATGCCGTAGGCGCCGGCTCGCGCGTGATGGGTCCAGCGCGCGGCAAGTGCGCGCACTGCGAGGTTGGTGCCGAGGCTGATCACAAACACCAGTGCCATAAGCTCCGCCGCCAGTGCGAGGTTTTCAAGTAATACAGGTTTGACGCTTGCGAACAGTGGCAGCAGAAAACACAGCATGGCAAGCGCGGCGATGCCGTCGAGCGCGCGGGGGTGATGCCCAATCCAGCGCTTGCCAACCGCGCGCCTAAACCCAAGGCCGGACACCACGGCGCCTGCAATGATCGCAGTGAGCGACAGTGTCAATGCAAGGGGCGCAACGGGCAGTTCGATGCCGGCAATCCAAATCAGGCACAGCGGCCCAATCAGCGGGGTCAGCAGCGTGATGGCGACGGTGAGCTGCAGCGCCACGGCGGCGTCCAGGCCGAGCATAAAGCACAGCGCCGCGCTTGACCCGATGGGCGGTGCGGCGGCGAAGATGGCAAGGCAGAGCGCGAGAGTGGGGTCGAGATCCAGCAGGACGCTGGCCGCTGTGACAGCACCAATGCTCAGCGGCAACAAGCCCGCGACACACACCGCCGACACCCGGCGCGCGGCGGCGTCTCGCCACGACGCGGTGACGGATGCGATGTCCAGCCGCGCAAAGGCGACTGCGAGCAAGCTTGCCGAGGTGATTGGCAATGCCACCGCCAGCACGGACTCAGGCACCGACGGCAGCAGCAGTGAAGCCAGCATGCCCACGGCGAGGCTCCACCCGGCGCGCTCGCCAAGCCAGCTCAAGGCGGCTGTGATCGGGTGCATGCTGAGGGCCTGTTGAAGAGGGCGGTGGCCGCCTTGCGGTTAAGAGGTCAGTCGGCGAGCCAGTGTGCCGGGTTGGGTAGTGCCGGTCGAAAGTAACACACGGCGCGGCGCAGTTCGGGGTTGCCGCCGGCGCGCCAGGGTGCGATGCCGTGCACCGCGAGCCGGTGCACAAGGTAGGCACCGCCCCGGTCTGTTGACACTTCCACCCGGCGGCACTCGGCAAAGACGGTTTTGCGGGCGCGGTGGTAGGGCTCGGTCAGGTCCACGTCATGCCAGCGCGCGGGCGGCACGCCGGCGAGGGTCGTTTGCAGCGCCGCTTTGATGATGTGGTGCGAACCCTCCCACACCGCGAGCGGCGAGCCGCCATCTGGCGCGTTGGCCCAGGGCAGGCCAAGCACAAAGGCGTGGTATTCGTTGGCGTGACGCCGCCGCTCCGGGCCTACGGGGTGCAGCCCGTCAACGTGGGCCGCGTCGCGCTGGAGGCGGTAACGGTAACTTGCCTCTGACTCGCCAGGGTCTGGGCGCGGGTAACCTGGGTAGACAACTGAAAGCTGTCCCGCGTCCCAGTGGTCCGTGTGGTGTCCGGTGTGGTCGCTGACCCATTGCAAAATTGAAGTTGGCAGCGGTGGGCCGCCTGGGCAAGCGCCGCTGGGGTCGTTGTTTAGGAGGTTTACGCCTGCATACCAAGTGCCACCCGCGCGCAGCCATTTGGCGTTGGCGGGGTCGCGCAACGCGCGTTCGGCGTGGTGGTCTAGGGCGTCAAGCCAAGAGTGGAGCCCGTCAATGTTGTCTGACGTGACCCACCCGCGCGCGGTGAAGTTGGCGCGGGGTGAGGGCTCAGTCTGCGCTCGCAACCTGGTTGCCGGAGGTGATGCTCGGCGCAAAGGCGAGGCTGACTTGAAGCGGATCAACCGGGATGCCGTGCTGAATCACTTCAAAATGCAGGTTTGGCCCAGTTGCAAGGCCGCTTTGGCCCACTGCACCGATTTGCGCGCCGATGCTCACAGACTGCCCTTCTTCAAGGCCGTCTTCAAATTCGGCGAGGTGCGCATAGCGGGTCTTGAGGCCGCCATCGTGCCGGATCTCAATCAGCCGACCGTAGCCGCGCATGTTGCCGATGAAACTGATCTGGCCCGGTGCGCTTGCGTAGACGGGTGTGCCGGTGGGCGCGCCGTAGTCAACGCCGTTGTGTTGCCGCCAGGTCTTGGAAATGGGGTGCAGCCGGGGGCCGAAGGCTGAGGTGATGTGCGCGACGTCAACCGGGCGGCGAAATGAACCCGCCATCGGGTCTTCTTCGTCGATAACCCAGTTGCCGTCGTCGTCGCGCGCCACGGTCAAGATCACGTTGGCCAGCGCCAAGCGCGCGAATTCGAGCAAGGTCTTGGTGGGTTTGCCTGAGCCCGCCACGCGCTCTTTATAGGTGATGCGCACTGGCTCGCCACCGTGGATGGCGCGCTCAAAATCAAGGTGCGGTGAGAGTGCTTCAGTCAGTTGTGCGATGACGGCCTTGGGCACGCCGTTGTCCTGCGCCGATTTGGCCAGACTGTGCTCAATGGTGAAACGCTCGGTGCGCTCGATGTCGTTGTTGTCCGCATCAATAAGGAGGGTTTCAAAGCCTGACTCGTTGCGCTCAACGACCGCGCGTTGCCCGCGTCCGAGGTGCACCACGAGGGCCTCTACGGTCTCTGCGTCTTCGGCAAAGCGCACAGCAAACCACTGTCCGGGCCGCAGCCGCCGCGGGTCTCTGACTTCAGACAGCGCGCTTGCGAGTGCCCAACGCTGATTGCGCAGTAAACCCATATCCGCGAGCAGTACATCTAGTGAGGAGCCTGGCGTGATCTCGGCCAGCGCAATGCGATGCTGGTGGTCGGCGCTGGCGATCGCGCGAAGTGGAATCAGGCAGGTCGCAAGGCAGAGAAAAATCAGTACGGGCAGATGGCGCGGCAACATGGTGCAGTCAATTCTTCAGTCAGCGGTTTACGGCAGCCACTCACTCGCTAACGCGGTGGGCGGCCAATCAGGATACCGAAAAAAAAGCACACGTTTCACTGCGTAGCAGCGCGTGAATCCTCTGCTGAAACAAAGCTCTCACTGAAATATAACGGCAGCGTTTGCGTTATCCGTAGGCCAAAAGTTGAAGTGCGTGTCAAAGCAGACAGTGATGCCAAATTGTCATTTCTATACGCAACAAACAGTTGGCGGATAAAGTAAAAGCAATAGCTTCATTAGTGGGTTGCCCTCAGATTTACGATTGCGGTAGGGCGGTGGCGGCTTCACTGCAGCGCCGCTGCAATCAGCGCGGCTGCAAAAAAAGCTGAAAAAATTTTCAAAACAGCGCAATCGATGGCCTGTCGTGCGCCCAAATTGAAGCCTTGCGACAACTTATTGGCTCATGAGAGCGCCCGAGGGCCTGTGACACAGGCGCGCGCCGCACCCGTCCTGCGTTGCACGCGCCCGGTTGGCCTGTGTGCGCGGGATTGATGCACAACTGGCCGGAAGTTGCCATCTTGCGTTAATGCGGTGAGCGGCTTAGGGTGTTGGACCTTGGCGAGCCGGTGCCTGCGATTCAGTCGTGGCGCCTACACCGCACGTGAACCAACCGAGGAGATTGGGGCTTTGCATCCCGTGTTGCTGACGATATTCCAGCGTCTTGGACTTGGACTGTTGACGCTCTTTTTAGTGTCAGTGGTGATCTTCAGTGCGCTGGAATTTTTGCCCGGTGATTTTGGCGAGGCAGTGCTCGGGCAGGCGGCCACCGAGGAGACCGTGGCGGCGTTCAGGCGGGAACTCGGCCTCGATCAGCCGGCTGTGGTGCGGTATGTCCAGTGGATTGCATCGGTGCTGCAGGGCGACTTTGGAACCTCTTTTTCCGGGCGCGCAGCGTCGGGCGTGGACCGCTCGCGGTCGGTGGTTGAGATGATCGGACCGCGGCTGTCCAACACGCTCTTTCTCGCCAGCATGGCCGCAATCATTGCCGTGCCGCTCGCGCTCTTTCTCGGCATCACCGCAGCCCTCAAACGCAACACCTTCTACGACAAAGCGGTCAGCGCCTCCACGCTCACCACCATCAGCTTCCCTGAATTTTTTGTCGCCTATCTCCTTATCTTGTTGTTCTCTTCCTGGTTGCAGTGGTTCCCGTCGCTCGCCAACGTCAACGACGACATGCCGCTGCTTGAACGCGCCTACCGTGCCGCCCTGCCGGCGCTGACACTGACCTTGGTGATTGTGGCGCACATGATGCGCATGACCCGCGCGGCAATCATCAACTTGCTGGCAAGCCCGTATATAGAGATGGCGCGGCTCAAAGGGGCGTCTCCGTCAGATGTGATCCTCAAACACGCGCTGCCCAATGCCTGGGCACCGATCGTCAACGTCATCGCGTTCAACCTCGCCTATCTCGTGGTTGGGGTGGTGGTGGTTGAGGTGGTGTTTGTCTACCCAGGCATCGGGCAATTGATGGTCGATGCGGTCAAATCGCGTGATATTCCCGTGGTGCAGGCCTGCGCGCTGATCTTCGCCGCCACTTACATCCTGCTGAATCTGTTTGCTGACGTGGTGTCCATTGCCACCAACCCGAGGCTGTTGCACCCGAAATGAGTGAGTCGGATCAAGGCTATTCAGCCGTTGCTGAAGCGGGCTCGGTGCTCGAGCGGCGCTCACTGTGGCTGCGCGCGTGGTTGGAGCTTCGTAAAGCACCGGTGTCGGCGTGGATTGGTCTCGTGATCATCGTCAGTTACGTGATCGTCGCGGTGTTTGCGCCGTGGATCGCGCCCTACGGTGAGGCCGAGGTGCACCCGCAGCCCTATGCGCCGTGGGGCGGTGATTTCATCTTTGGCACTGATCAAATTGGACGTGACGTTTTCACGCGGCTGATTTACGGCGCGCGCAACACCGTCGGCATTGCCTTTGTCACCACCATCATTGCGTTCTTGATGGGCGGCGGGCTCGCGCTTGCAGCTGCTGTGCGCGGTGGCTGGATTGATCAAGTGTTGAGCCGTTTTGTGGACGTGCTCATGGCGATACCCAACTTGATATTCGCCTTGATGCTGTTGTCGATGTTTGGGTCGAGCTTGATCAACATCATCATGATCATCGCAATCCTCGACTCCACGCGGGTGTTTCGCCTGACGCGGGCAGTCGCGATGAACGTGGTTGTGATGGATTATGTCGAAGCCGCGCGTTTGCGCGGTGAGTCAATTGGCTGGGTCATGCG
The DNA here is from genome assembly GCA_937925815.1 of uncultured Granulosicoccaceae bacterium. Taxonomy (GTDB): domain Bacteria; phylum Pseudomonadota; class Gammaproteobacteria; order CALCKW01; family CALCKW01; genus CALCKW01. Next base: position 8,066 of record CALAMQ010000082.1, read on the forward strand.
CCGAGAAATTTTGCCCAACATCCTGCCGCCGCTTGTTGCTGAATTCGGCCTGCGCTTTTGTTTTGTGTTTTTGACCATCGCGGCGCTGTCGTTTCTCGGGGTTGGCATTCAACCGCCGACCGCTGACTGGGGGTCGATGGTGCGGGAAAATGCAGGTCTGATTCAATTTGCCCAATACGACATCAAGGCTGCTATCACGCCGCTGTTGCCAGCCGGCGCCATTGCGCTGCTGACGGTCGGCGTCAACTTTGTTGTTGACTGGTTCTTGCACAAAACAAGTGGTTTGCGCGATGAGCACTGACACCGACGACTCCGTGTTGCTGGAAATCCGCGATCTGCGTATAGACGGGTTCAGCGATGAGCGCTGGCACGAGATCATCAAAGGCGTGGATCTCACGTTGCGACGCGGGCAGGTGATGGGCTTGATCGGCGAGTCCGGTGCTGGCAAGTCCACACTCGGTCTTGCAGCGATGGGTTTCGCGCGGCCGGGTTGTCGTTTGACCAGTGGCTCGATTCGCTTCGATGGCGTTGAGTTGATGGATGCGCCCGAGTCCGAGAAGCGCAAGCTCTGGGGCTCGCGCATTTGTTATGTCGCGCAATCAGCCGCGGCGTCGTTTAATCCGGCGCACCGGTTGATTGAGCAGACCACCGAGGCGGCGCTCAGTCACGGCTTGCAAAGTGGGGCAGAGGCACAGGCGGCCGCACGCGAACTCTACCGCGCCATGCAACTGCCCAACCCCGACACCATCGGTGATCGCTACCCACACCAAGTTTCAGGTGGCCAGTTGCAGCGCGCCATGACCGCCATGGCGATGGCCTCAAAGCCAGACCTGATCATTTTTGACGAGCCAACCACGGCGCTAGATGTGACCACCCAAGTGGGTGTGCTCGCCGCGATGCGCAGTGTGGTGGAGCAGTTCAATACCGCCGCCATCTACATCACACATGACCTTGCGGTTGTGGCGCAAATGGCCGATGTGATCAAAGTCTTGCGCTTTGGCGAGACCATGGAAGACGCGCCCACACGCGAGATGCTGAGCGCGCCTAAGCACCCCTACACCAAATCGCTTTGGTCGGTGCGCGCCTTGCAAAAAGAGGCTGAAAAATCGGACGACATCGTGCTCGATGTGCGCAGTGTTGACGCGGCTTACGGCAGTTCGAAAGTGTTGCATGACGTCAGCGTTCGCGTGCCTCGCGGCAAGACCGTTGCGGTGGTCGGTGAGTCTGGGTCCGGCAAGTCAACCACGGCGCGGGTGATCACAGGCCTTTTGCCGCCTTCTGCTGGCAAGGTGTTTTTTAACGGCCAAGCGTTGCCAGCGGCGCTGCGCGACCGAAGCGTCGAGCAGTTGCGCCAGATTCAGATGATTTACCAGTCGGCTGACACCGCGATGAACCCGCGGCACACGGTGGGTGACATCATTGGCCGGCCGCTCGAGTTCTATCACGGCCTGCGCGGCGCGGCGAAGCAAAAGCGCGTGCTTGAGTTGCTGCAATTGATTGAGCTCGACGGCAATTTCATCGACCGCCTGCCAGGCGAGCTCTCCGGCGGGCAAAAGCAACGCATTTGCATTGCGCGCGCGCTCGCGGCGGAGCCCGATGTGATCATTTGCGATGAGGTGACGTCTGCGCTTGATCAGATCGTGCAAGAAGGCATCCTCAAACTCCTGCTGCGCCTGCAAAAAGAACTGGGTGTCACTTACGTTTTTATCACCCACGACATCGCTGTGGTCAAAGCGATCTCGGATGAAATCGTGGTGATGTTAGAGGGGCGTGTGGTGCAGCAAGACATCAAAGACCACGTGCTCAGCCCGCCCCAACCGGAATACACGCGGCGCCTTTTGGCCTCTGTGCCGGAGATGGACCCGGATTGGTTGACCCGGTTGCTCGAAGAGCAGGCGGACGTGGTCGCGCGCGCCGACGGCGACTGACTATTGCTTTGCGAGATGACGCGTGGCGGCGGCGAGCGCTGCGCGCAGCCGCGCGTGGTCCGACAAATTCTCCGCTGAGAGCACGCCGGCTGCGAAGTTGTCACCCGCTCCTGTGGTGCTGCGCACCCGAACGGGCTCGGGCTCTTCGCGGAACAGCCCGTTGGCGTTGACCAAGCTAGCCTCACGCGCGCCGTCGGTCACAATCGCCTCGCGCGCACCGAGCTGATACAGCGCGTCGGCGGCGGGCGCGGCAGCGGTGTGTTTGGCGTCGAGTACTGCGTTTGCCTCTTGAAGATTGACGATCACGCGCGGGCCGTGGGTGCTGATGAGGCTGGCGAGCTGCGCTGCTTTGTCTAAAGAAGCTGGCACTAACGTGACGCCGCCGCTCGCTGCGAGCAAGACGGCATCTTGTGCTGAGGTGGGCAAGTTGCTGTCTACGACAACCTGTCCGCGCCAGTTGCGCACTTGGTGGATTATCGATTCGCCGTGCGAGGCGGCGAGCACACCGATCTGTTGGCAGGCGGCCACGGCGGCAAAGCGTTCGCCGTCTGGGTTCTCCAAGGTCACAACCTGATCGCTTGCGCCGGGCAGGCGAAACACGCGTGAGCAGTCAACGCCGCGCGCTTGCAGCGCGTTGATGAGTTGCTGCGCCACCGCATCCTCTCCAACCGCACTCAGCAGCGCCGACGGGGTGCCATTTGCAGCCAATGACAGCGCGATGTTGGCTGCGACGCCACCTGGACGGGTGGCGGCCCGGCCGGGTAAGTCGTCACCCACTTTAAGCGGTCGGCAGCTGATGGCTAGCGTGTCGTGTACCAGCGCGCCGATGCACAGCACAGGTTCAGTGGATGGCTCGCAAGTCATAGAAAAATCAGGTGGTTTGCGCACGATTGTGCTGCGTTTGTGGGCCTGACGTTGGCTCAACACTTCGGTGGCGGTGCCGCTACGTACCTTACCAGAGGCTCATTCAAGCCGGCGTGTCGTGCCGGTTCTGTCGCGCAGTAAGTGGCAGGTGGGCAGCGACAGTGAGTAACGTAGATGCAGGACCCACCCCGCAAAGTGCTCTATACCCGCGTTGCGCTCGCCGTCGCTGGTGTCTCGGTGGCCATTGCGACGACACTGTTGTTGCGTGCCCCCGGCCACTGTGCTGACTCCGTCAACGGTTGCACTGTGCCCGTCGCTGCGGTGGCGCCCACAAACCGGGATTCAGTCCGCGACGCCGAACCTGGCGTGCAAGCTCTGCGTGTGGCGACGCCAGCGTCAGCTGAATTGGATGCGGTGGCCGCGTCGTTGGTCGAGGCGATTGACCCTGACGGTGAGGCTGTTGAGGTGGTTTCTGCGGACGAACTCAACGCGATCGAAGACAGCCTGTTGGACGGGGACAGCGTCGGGGATGACGACGATGGCGATGGTGGCGACGCGGCCGAAGCGGATGCCGGGGACGAGGTTGCGTCCGACGGCGCTGAGACAGATACGGATGCGGATCAGGCGCTGGCCAGTGACACTGACGGAGATCAGGAAACTGTCGATTCACTAGACGACGACTTAGATCAACTGGCATCTGATGGTGTCGAGCTTGCAATAACTGGCTCTGTGGCCGAGCCGAGTGTCGAGCTCGAGCAAGGGTCTGGGTCGTACACTGTCGTGCTGCCTGGGCAGGTGACTGCCAGTGCGTCGCTCGAGAACTGGTACTGGCCCTGGCCTGGGACAGAGCAACACGGCGAATCAGTAGCGCGCGCCAGTTGCGATGCGCACGACGCGGTGCGCATCAATCAGGCGTCGCAGTTGTATTTACTTGGTGATCCATCGATCCGTGTTTTTTGCCTAGCACCGGGCAACTACAGTGGCGCGGTGATCAGCACTGTCAATGCGGTCAGTGGCAGCGCCAACTTGCCACGCGTGGTTCAACTCGACAGCGATATCCTCGACACAGCGCTCGGTGTGGCTGAAGCGGCAGACACCGCGCTTGCGACTTTGCCGCCGCTCACGCTCATCGACAGCGACCACTGGCACTTTGTCGGCGTGCGGTGGCAAGCCGGCAATTCTGCGCCATTGAGCCTGCTGCGCAGTGACGGGGTGTTGTTGGATCGAGTGCGCATCGCCCTCGACGGCGCCGGCGTGTCTGTGTCTGACAGTGACAACTGGCGCCTGCAACGCAGTTTGGTGACGGCCGCTGACGGCAGTGCCACACGTTGTGTTGAGGTCACCCTGCACGCGGATGACGTGTTGGCGGTGACCAACGCCGAGTTTCGCGGCTGCGAGCGCGGCCTCCACGTGAGCGTCGCGAATGGTGCCGAGGGGTCTGAGGTGTTGGTTGCTGGCAATGAATTTCACCGCTCCGAAAATCTCATTGCGGGGTGTGACGTGGCAGGTTTGTGGGTCGATGGCGGCGGCGCGCTGACCATTGATGACAACCAGTTTTCCGGGTGGGTTGCGCCGAGCGACTGCGCCGATCCAGTGGGTGCAGCGGTGGTGTTGGGCGAGAATCTTGCGCTGGCCACGCTTGATCGCAATGTGATCTGGCAGTCGAGCACCGGAGTTGTGATCCGTGACAATGCCGGCTCGGTGACTGTTCAGGACACAGTGATTGCTGGTGATGGAACTGGCGTTGGCGTGCATGTGGGCCTGGGGAATGGTGACATTGAGCTGTCTAACAACCATTTCGTGCGCACCGCGAGCTGGCTCGACAGTCAGCGCTCCACGGTGACAGTTTCCTGCAATGCCATTGCCTCGAGCGGCTATCCCTCGGTGCCGGCTGGCGGTCCTGTCGAGGTGACGCTCAACAGTTATTTTGACGCCTTGCCCGGCGCGCTCGCCGGGCCGCTGGGTCTGGACCAAGTCGCGGTGCTCGGGCCTGACGACTTTGAGCCGCTGTGTTTGGCCTCTTCGGCATTGAGTTCGCCCCAGACTTTTTGCGTTAGCGGTGCCGCGCGCAACCCCGCGACGGTCGACTGCGGGTCCGATTTTTGGGTCAACTGAACCGCCCAGCGCGCGGGTAGCACTCGACGCGCGCGGTGTGTCAGTGGCAGACTCAGGCCCAGTTCACCGCGGTTTCATGCCATGCGTGCCTTGCCAGCCCCTCTGCGCTTTGACACCCCCGTTGTCTTGTTGGGCGGTGGCTGGGTGGACTTGAAACTGCTCGCTGAACTGGTCGATGTCGGTGTGCCGCTGGTGGCGGCCGATGGCGGTGCCAACTGTCTCGCAGACAGCGATGTGCGACCCGACGCAATCATCGGCGACCTCGACTCGCTTGCAGACGCGGCGCGCTGGCGCACCCGCACGCGGCTGATTCCGCTTGCCGAACAAGACACAACCGACCTTGAAAAGTGCCTCTACAGTGTGGAAGCGCCGGCGTTTGTGGGCATTGGTTTCACCGGTGGGCGGCTCGACCACACGCTCGGTGCGCTGCACGTGTTGCTGCGCTACGCCGCCGACAAGCCTGTTGTGCTCGCGGCGGAACGAGACTGGGTATTTGTGCCGCGGCGCGATGTCGATTTGGTGTTGCCGCTGGGCAGCCGGCTGTCGGTCTATCCGCTCGCCCCGACCCGGATCGTGCGCTCTGAAGGGTTGCGCTACCCGCTGACGGGCCTGCAATTATCGGCGGGTGAGCTTGTTGGCACCTCAAACGAAGTCAGTGATTCGGCGGTGCGGATCGAGTTTGGGCCGGACGCCACGCCGGCCTGTGCGGTGATTTTGCCGCGCACCAGCTGTGACGTGCCTGACGTGTTACTCAACGCGCTTTAGCAGGCGGCAAGCTCGCTCCCCCAGTGGCGCCACCGCAGTGGCGTGCATGGGCCATAAATGGGCGAGATCGGGTGCCTGATCTGACGGATCCGGTGCTAGGGTGCGAGGCACTAATATGTCCTCTTTCGAGTGCACCGACATGACCCGCTACTCCGCGTGGAGCGTGTTCAAGAATGGCCTGACCGGACAGCGGAACTGGGGCCGGGCTTGGCGCGACCCCGAGCCCAAACCGCAATATGACATCGTGATCGTCGGCGGCGGATTGCACGGCCTGGCGACTGCCTACTACCTGGCCAAAAACCACGGCCAGAAGCGAATCGCCGTGCTGGAGAAAGGGTGGTTGGGCGGCGGCAATGCCGGTCGCAACACCACCATCGTGCGCTCAAACTATTTCATGCCCGGCAACCGCGCGTTTTACGAGCACTCGTTGACACTGTGGGAAGAGCTCTCACACGAGCTCAATTACAACGTTATGTTCAGCCAGCGTGCGCACATATCCTTGTTGCACAGCCCGGCGGCCCGCGATGCTGCGGCACGCCGCTACAACACCATGCGCCTGTCGGGCTCCGACGGTGAGCTCTGGGACTTGCCAACGCTCAAGGCGGCCGTGCCGCACCTCAATTACGCCGAGGACGCGCGCTTTCCTATTATCGGCGCCGCGGTGCAGCGCCGCGCCGGTACCGCTCGACACGACGCGGTCGCTTGGGGGTATGCCCGCGCGGCAGATCAACTGGGTGTGGACATCATTCAAAACTGCGAAGTCACCGGTGTCCAGCGGGACGGTGACAACGTGAGCCGGCTCCAGACCAGTCGCGGTGATATTGCTGCGGGCAAAGTGGGCTTTGCCGTGGCCGGTCACACTTCGCGGTTGTGGCAAATGGCAGGGCTTGGCAATTTGCCGATTGAATCGCACAAGTTGCAAGCCTTTGTCTCGGAACCGCTCAAACCGTTGCTCGATCAGGTAGTCGTCTTCGGTGTGGGTGGCGCGCACTTTTACATCTCGCAATCCGACAAGGGCGGCATGGTCTTCGGCGGTGACCTCGACTGGTACAAGTCCTATGCACAGCGTGGCAATTTGCCCATCGTGCAGGATGTCGCGGAGGCGGCAACGTCGATTTTGCCGTGCCTCGGCCGGGTGCGACTGCTGCGCCATTGGTCGGGTGTGATGGACATGTCGATGGACGGCTCGGCGTTTATCTGCAAGACCCCTCTGTCGAACCTCTACCTCAACGCCGGCTGGAACTATGGCGGCTTTAAGGCGAGTCCGGCCTCGGGTTGGTATTTTGCCGACCTCATTGCGAACGACCGCCCTGATCCGGTTATCGCGCACTTTGACCTCAAGCGCTTTGAACGCGGCGTCGTCATCGACGAGCGTGGCGCCGGTCCCGATCCAAAATTGCACGGGTGAGCCCGCATGATTCGCATCCATTGTCCCTTTTGCGGTGAACGCGACCACAGCGAGTTCGCTTACGGTGGTGACGGCAGCGTCGTGTACCCGGCCCTCGATGCATCGGCTGAGGCCTGGCACGATGCGGTTTTTCTTCGGGAAAACATACGCGGCTTGCAAGTTGAAACCTGGCAGCACGTCAACGGTTGCCGCCAGTGGTTGCGTGTCGAGCGCAGCACCGTGACCCACGAAATCACATCAGTGCAGGCCTGTCACCCAGGCGTGGCGACGGTGCTGGAGTCTGAGCAATGAGCGCGACGCGGTTGTCACAGGGCGGGCGAATAGACCGCAGTTGTGAACTCGCTTTTCAGTGGGACGGCAAGGGCCTGAGCGGATACGACGGCGACACACTGGCCTCGGCGCTGCTCGCAAACAACGAGTGGGTGGTTGCGCGCAGCTTCAAATACCACCGACCACGCGGCGTGATGTCAGCCGGTGTCGAGGAGGGTGGTGCGCTTGTCACGTTGGGCAGCGGTGCCCACCGCGACGCCAACGTGCGCGCAACAACCCAGCCACTGTTCAGCGGCTTAGAGGCTTTTGGCCAGAACGCCTGGCCCAATGTGCGCACTGATCTCGGTGAAGTTAACAGTCTATTCGGGCGGTTTTTCGCGGCGGGCTTTTACTACAAAACCTTTATGGGCGTGCCACCGCTTGAGTGGGGCCGTGGCACCTGGCTGTGGATGCAGTACGAGAAGGTGATTCGGCGTGCCGCCGGCATGGGGCGCGCCTCGCGCGAACCCGACCCCGATCACTACGAACACGCCAACGCCTTTTGTGATGTGTTGGTTGTCGGCGGTGGTCCGGCCGGTCTTGCAGCTGCGCAGGTGGCGGCGGAAGCGGGCTTGGACGTGATGCTGGTCGAACAAGACAGCAAGCTTGGGGGTGACACCCTCAATCACCCAGCAGCAGCGGACGCTGACCGACTGGCCGCCATCTCCGCGCTCGAGACACTGGGGTGCCGGGTGCTGACGCACACCACGGCGTTTGGGCTATACGACGGCGGTGTCGCCGGCTTGCTTGAACGCGTGACCGATCACCAATCAATCCCGTCTGTGCACCAGCCGCGTCAACGTTTTTGGACGGTGCGAGCCAAGCACACTGTGCTCGCGAGCGGTGCGCTTGAGCGCGGCATGGCCTTTGGCAACAACGACCGTCCCGGTGTGATGACGGTCAATGCGGCGCGCGCCTACATGCAGCGCTATGGCGTTCGCGTTGGCGACAAGCTTGTCTTATCGACCAACAATGACAGCGTTTACGCCGCTGCATCTGAATTTGCGAAGAGCGGCGCTGAGGTGTGTGTGCTCGACGCACGCGCGCGGGTCGAGCCCGCTGTGACGGAGTTCGCTGAAGCTTCTGGCGTGCGCGTTGAATTCAACACCGCGCCGTACACGGCGCATGGTCGCTCGCCGGTGTCCGGGCTCACCACGGCTCGGGCCGACCGCGACGGTTGGGCGCTTGGTGATCGGATGGAATGTGATGCCTTGCTGGTCTCTGGCGGTTGGTCGCCGGTGGTCAATCTGCTGTCACACCGCCAAGTGAAATCAGTGTGGGATGCCTCACTAGCGTGTTTTTTACCGGCCGACACCGACGAGCCCTTGAGCCTTGCTGGCAGCGCAGCTGGCGTCTGGAACACCGAAGACTGCGTGCGCTCCGGCGAAGCCGCAGGCGCGCGTGCGGCACAGGCACTCGGTCGCAGTGCGCCGACGGTCTCTGCGCCGGCGCCCGGCGGTTGGGCGACGCCGATCAAAGCGGTCTACGAAGTGCGGGTGCCGGGCAAGTCCGAGAAGTGTTTTGTCGACCCGCAGCACGATGTCAGCACCGAGGACGTGCGCCTCGCGCACCGCGAGGGTTACGTTTCGGTTGAGCACATGAAGCGCTACACCACGCTCGGCATGGCAACTGATCAAGGCAAAGTCGGCAATATCATTGGTCTTGCGCTCATGGCTGAGGCGCTTGGGCGAGAGATTCCCGAGGTTGGCACCACCACCTTTAGGCCGCCTTACACACCGGTGGCGCTCGGTGCATTGCGCGGTCGTCACGTGGGTGCGCATTTTCGGCCGCTGCGCGTGACACCCTTGCATCAATGGAATCTCGATCACGGCGCGACCATGACCATGGCTGGGCTGTGGCATCGCCCTTGGTACTTTGCGCGCGCGGGTGAGGGCATCTCCGAGGCTTACGTCCGCGAAGCGACTACCGTGCGCGAGAGCGTCGGCTTGGTCGATGTGACGTCTCTTGGCAAGATCGCGATTCAAGGCCCGGACGCGACCGAGTTACTCAACCGCGTGTACACCAACCCGTTTGCGAAGTTGGCCATTGGCAAAGCCCGTTACGGCATCATGCTGCGCGACGATGGCCTGGTGATGGACGACGGCACCACCTGGCGTCTCGGTGAACACGATTACTTCATGACCACCACCACGGCGCACGCAGCCAAAGTGATGGTCTTCCTCGAAGAGCTGCTGCAAACGCGTTGGACGGATCTCAAAGTGCATCTGACGTCAGTGTCAGAGCAATGGGCGGGCGTCGCGGTGGCGGGCCCGTGCTCGCGCGAAGTGCTCGAGGAGGCGTTGGCAGACCCGTCGGTTGTCAGCAATGAAGCGTTGCCGTTCATGGGTGTGGTTGAAACGCGGTTTAAGGGCGATATTCCCGTGCGCATCGCGCGGATCAGTTTTTCCGGTGAGCGCGCGTTTGAAGCCTATGTGCCTTCGGACTACGCGCCTTCGATGATGGACTTGCTGTGGCCGGCAGCTGAGGCGCGTGGCGGTTGCCTCTACGGTCTCGAAGCGCTGGGCGCGCTGCGCATTGAAAAAGGGCATGTCACGGGCGCTGAACTCGACGGTCGAGTTACCATTGATGATGCCGGGCTTGGCAAAATGGCCTCCAAGAATAAGCACTTTATCGGCAGTGCTCTGGCCAAGCGGCCGGAGCTCGAACGCGAGGGGCGGGCTCAGCTCGTTGGCATTTTCCCGGTGGACAAGAGCAAGCGCTTCAATGCCGGCAGCCTGTTGACCGACGGCACAGTGGGTGACGGACACGGTGAGGGTTGGATCACGGGTGTCACGCATTCACCCGCTCTCGGGCACTGGATAGGCCTGGGCTTTATCAAAGGTGGTGCATCGGCGTGGCACGGCAAGCGGGCTGTGGCAACGGACCCAGTACGTGCTGAGGACGTCGACGTCGAGATCGTCTCGCCGCACATGTACGACCCGAACGGAGAACGCATGCATGGCTGAGCTTGCAACGCGGCGGTCCGCACTCGATGGCCACGTGCCGGCCGATCACATCGGCGAACCCGGCGCGGTCGGTGTCAACCTGGCGGTGACACGCGAGGTGCAATTGTGGCAAGTGGCGGCCTGGCCTGACACCGTTGACGCTGTCGCGAAGGCTGTGGGTTCGGTCACCGGTGCACAGGCGCCCGGTCCGCGTCTGGCCATATCGGGACCTAACGCTGTGGCGCTGCGTGTCGAGCCGCTCAAGTGGTGGATCCTCAACGCTGAACCGCCAACGGTTGCCAGTGAGCAGGGTGCGGTGGTTGATCTTTCGCACGCTCGCACGCAGGTCACACTCAGTGGCCCGGCGGCTGCTGACTGCCTGATGCGGCACCTGCCGTTGGACCTGCGGGAGGAGTCGTTCCCTGTGGGGTCGGTTGCGAGCACCGCGTTCCATCATGTCGGTGTCACGCTCTGGCGCAACGACGCTGGCATTGCGGTGTTTTTGCCACGTGGTTTTGCGTTGTCACTGTGGCAATTGTTGCTCGAGACGGCGGCACAGTTTGGCGCACGGGCGCAGATAGACTGAGCACGCGTTCCATGCCGGTGCAGGCTACACTCGTCAGCCATGCACACTCTGCTACTCAACCGCGACATCTATACCCAAGTGCTGCTGGAAAAGCTGCCAGCAGCACGGCGATTTGTGTGGATCGTCACCGCGGATATTAAAGACCTGCACCTTGATGTTGGGCACGGATTTGAGCCATTGCTCGGCGTGTTGGCGCGACTGGTTGAGCGCGGCGTGGGCGTGCGTTTGATTCACGCCAAGGAAGCGGGCCCACGGTTTCGCGCGCATTTTGATGACTACCCTGAGCTTTTCCGCTCAGACCATTTTGAGCGGATTATGTGCCCGCGTGTACACACCAAAGCCATTGTGATTGATGGCGTTGGTGCCTTTGTTGGCTCGGCCAATCTGACCGGGGCGGGCCTTGGCGCAAAGGGCGAAAACAGTCGAAATTTCGAGGCTGGGTTCTGGTTTGATGATAAAGCGCAACTGGCGCAGTTGATGCGCTGGGTCGACAGCCTCTACCTCGGCGAGTGGTGTGCCAAGTGCAAGCGCCGCGATTATTGCCCAGACCCCATAGATGAGTTGCACTTGTGATGGTGGGGCATCGGCTCGTCGATGTGGACTGGCTCATCTTTGCCGCTGCCGTGCTTGGTTTTGCCAGCGTGGCACTTGGCGCGTTTGGCGCGCACGCACTCGATGGCCGGTTGTCGCTAGAACAATTGGGTTGGTACCAAACCGCGTCCCATTATCTGATGGTGCATTCAGTGGCCGCGCTCGCCTGTGGCGCACTGGCGTCGCGCCTTGGACGTCTGTGTTGGCTTGCGGGGATTTTGCTTTGTGCCGGGGTTGTCGTGTTCAGTGGCACCTTGTACGCGATGTCATTTGGCGCACCGCGCGGACTCGGCGCGGTGACACCGCTTGGCGGCGCCGCGATGCTCGGCGGCTGGTCGCTACTCGGTTGGTCGGCGGTGTGCCGCCCTTTGGCACGCCGTCCGACGGTTCGCCGCCCGACGGACCGCCGCCCTGACTGAGCGCCACCGTGTGTGATGGCGCTCTCGCTTATTTACTTGATGTAGGCGCGTGGCGAATCGCCGTGCACCCGCTTGAACGCCTTGTAAAAAGCCGACTCTGACGCATAGCCCAAGTCGTGGGCGATAGCGGCAATGGTCTCTTCTTTGCGCTGTAGGCGCTCTGTTGCAAGCGTCATACGCCATTCCATCAAGTACTGCAGCGGTGGAATGCCCACTGTGCTTTTGAACTGGATGGCAAAGGCTGTCCGAGACAAGCCGGCGATGTCGGCAAGCTTGTCCAAGCCCCAGCCTTCAGAAGGCGCGTTGTGCATGGCTTCGATAGCCGGTGACAATTTGCGGTCTGCCAGAGCGGCCAAGTAGCGCTGTTGCAGTGATTTTTCAGCCATGATTTGGTTGAAAGCGTCGAGCAGAAAAATGTCCAACATACGGCCAGTGATTGCCGTTTTGCCAGCACTGTTGTCGTCCATTTCACTGAGCAGTCGCTGCAACATCGCATTGCGCATAACCTGAGTCACAGGTGATTCATTACGCAATTTGATCAAATCGGGCATAGCTTGCATCAAGCGGTTACCCGGCTGTGAATGGCAACCTAGCGCGCCGTGAAGTATGCGTGCAGGCCGTCCGTCGTCTGTTGCGTTGCTCAGCGAGACAGTCGCCTGGCGCCGGGTGAAGCACACATCGCCACGGCCAAGTGCCGCTGTCTGACCGGTGTCAGTGGTGATGTGTGCGATGCCGTGAATAACGCCAATCAATTGACATCCCGACTGGGATTTCTCAATAGAGAGGGTGTTTTCGGCTGTGTGTGTCAATCGTCCGTGAAGTCTTGAGACCTCGAAGATCTTGCTAATAACGTCCATGCTATTGCAGTCTGGTAAGGTTGAGAGACAGGTACCGCAAATTCTAGGCCGTTGTTGCAGTATCCTGTCGCAGTCACGGTAGGTAGTCCGCGATTTTTTTGTTCTTTGGTTTTTAGGCCAGAGTGTTATTTCACGTTTGATTGAGGTTGTACTTCATGTCCATGGTTCAAGAGTTCAAAGATTTCGCGATGCGCGGCAACGTTGTCGAGCTGGCAGTTGGTATTGTCATTGGTGCCGCATTTGGCAAAATTGTCACAGCGTTTGTGGATCACATTATTATGCCGCTGGTGGGTTTGATGGCAGGTGGTGTGGACTTCACGAATCTGTTTTTCTCGCTCGATGGCTCAGAACACGCAAGTCTGGCTGCGGCACAAGAAGCCGGCGCCGCCGTGCTTGGTTACGGCGCCTTTATTCAAAGCATGGTTGATTTCCTCATCGTCGCTTTTGCCATTTTCATGGCTGTTAAAGCGATTAACTCGATGAAGAAAGACGACGAAGTCGAAGAAGAAGCGCCAGCAGAAGATCCGCAGCTCGTCTTGTTGCGTGAGATCCGCGATAACTTGCAAAAGTAATCGGGCGTCAGTTGAGAGCGCTCTCGCCAGGCGGTGAGGGCGCTTTTTTTATGTCAAACAAAAATTTGTTTGTGTGTTCCGACCAGTCACGACCTTGGTCACAGGCGCTCCAAAAAGCGCTGGCGTTGGAGACATGGCGGCCGGCGAGGTGTGTGACACCGAGTGGTTCCAGGCAACGCGGTGCGAGGGGCACGCTTGGGCCGAGGAGGACAAAGCGGGTGCATTGCTGAGCGGCATCTCGCATGACCGCGAGCGAGTCGTTGAGTAAAACGGTCGCCGTGCACAGGACGGTATCGCAATGGTGCAAGGTGCTGTGGTCTGGTCCGACAAGCACGTCCTGACTCGATTGCCAGTATTGACGGTCTCGCTCGACGCAGTGCACAGAGTGGCCCGCTCGCACGAGTATCGGCACAAGCGGCGCGAAATACCCCACCATGCCGATACGCTGTGGCGTGTCGAAATGCACCACAGTCTCTGGCGCACTTTCAAAATGGGGTAAATATGCACCGAGTTGTCGGTTGTACAGCGCATTGATCACGGCGAGTGTGTGCGGTACGTCGGCGTCGGTCGCTGCGCCGATGGCCTGCAGCAAGGCGTGCAACGTGGCTGTATTGGGTGCTGGTGATGCCGCTGCGAGGGTCTGTTGCTTTGCGTGTGCCAAGCCAGGCACACCGCCTTCTAGCCGTGCGATCACAAACTGTTGATGAAAAGCACGTTCGCCAGTTGGTGTGTCCGGCTGGTAAAAGCGTTGAAGTGTCGCGGGTAGGTCTTGCAGGGTTGATAGCGCGTGTTCGACCAGAGTGTCGAACACGCTTCTGAAGGCCAACGCCCTGCTTAGCGCGGCTTGCGGTTGACGATGTGCACAGCCATTTGGTCGGCTGCGAGTACCGCTTCGTGGAACGACTCCGAGAGTGTCGGGTGGGCAAAGACCGTTGAGGCGAGGTCTTTGAGCGTCGACTGCATCTCGATTGCGATCACACCTTGCGCCAGGATATCTGCGGCGTGCGCGCCGAAGACGTGCACCCCGAGCACACGGTCGTTGTCAGCGGATGCCAACACCCGCACCATGCCGGTGGTTTCGTTCATGGCTTTGGCGCGGCCACTGGCAGCGTAGGGGAAGGCGCCGGCCTTGTAGGCGACACCGTCAGCTTTGAGCTGCTCCTCGGTGGCGCCAACCCATGCAACTTCCGGGTGGGTGTAAATCACGCTTGGGATTGCGTCGTAGTTGAGGTGTGCGGCGTGACCGGCAATGCGCTCGGCAACCACAATGCCTTCCTCAGAGCCTTTGTGTGCGAGCATCGGGCCGCGCACGACATCGCCAATTGCCCAGACGCCGGGTAGGTTGGTCAGGCAGTTGTCGTCAACGTGGATAAAGCCGCGTTCGTCGGTCAAAAGATCCAGCCCGTCAGCGGCGACGCCGGCGGTATAGGGACGGCGTCCCACCGCGACGATCAGGCGCTCTACGGTCAGACTTTGATCACCGTCTTTGTCGGTGTATTGCACGGTCACGCCATCAGCGCCGACTTCGGTGCCTTTGACCAAGGCGCCGAGCTTGATGTCCAGGCCCTGCTTTTTGAATTCACGCAGTGCCGCTTTTGCAGTTTGCTGGTCGGCCATGGCGAGGAAAGTGTCTTGTGCCTCGATAACAGTGACCTCACTGCCGAGGCGACGCCACAGGCTGCCAAACTCGAGGCCGATAACGCCCGCGCCAATGACGCCGAGGGTCTTGGGCACGCTGTCCCATGCGAGGGCGCCTGCGTTGTCGACGATGATGTCATCGGTCAGCGGCGCTGGTGGGATTTCAATTGGCACAGAGCCCGTGGCGATAATGACGTTGCCCGCTTCGTGTGTACTCTGGCTGCCATCTTCCGCGGTGACGACCACTTTGCGTTCAGGGTGGAGCGTGCCAGTGCCTTGCAACCAAGTGACACCGTTGGCTTTGAAAAGGCCCGCGATGCCGCCGGTGAGCTCGCCGACAACTTTCTGCTTGCGCGCCATCATCGCGCCGATGTCGACGCTGATGTCATTGACCACGATGCCGTGGTCCGCGCCGTGCAGTTTGATGGACTCAAAACGCTCGGAACTGTCGAGCAGCGCTTTGGTTGGGATGCAGCCAACATTCAAGCAGGTGCCACCGAGCACAGGCTCGCCGTTGTCGTCGAGCCATTTGTCGACGCAAGCTGTGGACAGGCCCAGTTGAGCGGCGCGGATGGCGGCGACGTAGCCCGCCGGTCCGCCGCCGATCACAATAACGTCATAGTTGGACATGGTGTTGTCTCATGGGGTTCGCCGCGCGTCGTGCGCGGCGGTGATCTGAACTGCGTGATCTTAGATGTCGAGCAGAATCTTCGCGGGTTCCTCGACCATCTCGCAAATGCTCTTGAGAAAGGTCACGGCGCCCTGTCCGTCGATGATGCGGTGGTCGTATGACAGCGCGAGGTACATCATTGGACGGATGACGACTTCGCCGTTGATCGCAACAGGGCGAGGCTTGGTTGCGTGCATCCCGAGGATGGCGCTCTGCGGCGGATTGAGGATCGGTGTCGAGAGCAGTGAACCGAACACGCCACCGTTTGAGATGGTAAAGGTGCCACCGGTCATCTCTTCAATGCTGAGCTTGCCGTCACGTGCGCGGCCGGCGTAGTCGCCGATGTTGGCTTCAATTTCCGCGAGGGACATTTGTTCGGCGTTACGCAGCACTGGCACCACCAGGCCTCGGTTCGAGGAGACCGCAACGCCGACGTCACAGAAGTTGTGGTAGACAATGTCGTTGCCGTCGATGGAGGCGTTGACGTCGGGGTAGCGTTTGAGCGCTTCTGTCGCCGCTTTGACAAAGATCGACATGAAGCCAAGCTTCACGCCGTGTGACTTCTCGAACTGATCTTTGTGCGCGCCGCGAAGGGTCATGAACGGTTGCATGTCCACTTCGTTAAAAGTGGTGAGCATCGCCGTGCTTTGTTTGGCGTACATCAGGCGCTCGGCAATGCGCGCACGCAGGCGGGTCATTGGCACGCGTTTCTGGGCACGTTCTTCGTCTGGAACCGCAATGGCACCGGCGGTCGGTACCGCTGGGGCTTCGACAGCGGGTGTCGGTGCCGCAGCTGCAGGTGCCTTGCTTGCAGGTTTTGAATTGACGTGAGCTGTGACGTCTTCAGGCAGGATGCGACCGTTCTTGCCGCTGCCAGTGATGTCGCCGGCACTCAATCCGTGTTGGCTCATCAGCTGTCGAGCCTCGGGGCCGGCTTGGGCGTCGTCACTGTTGGTGTCAGCGCTCGCCGCTGGGGCTGCCGCCGGTGCGGAAGCTGCCGCTGCGGCGCCTGCTTCGACCGTGCCGAGAAGCTGGCCTGCGGTGACTACAGCGCCTTCGTCTTCAGAAATGCTGGCCAGTACGCCGTCGACCGGCGACGGGACTTCGAGCACCACTTTGTCGGTTTCGATATCGACTAGCACCTCATCCCGGGTGACGGCGTCACCGGCTTTCTTGTGCCAGTTGATGACGGTGGCGTCAGCGACCGACTCGGGGAGCGTTGGGACGTTGATTTCGGTACTCATGGTCTGCTTACCTGCTGTTCTGAGTTCGGTTGGTAATTCAGTGCGGGATTAACCTGCACTGCAATCGCCGATGAGCGCTTGCTCGACCAGCTCGCGTTGTTGAATTGCGTGGACGCTGGCATAGCCAACGGCCGGGGACGGTGAGGGTGCTCGACCGGCGTAGCCCAGTTGCTGGCCGGGTTTGAGTACGCGCTCGATGCGGTGACGCGTGGCGCGCCATGCGCCTTGGTTACGCGGCTCCTCTTGGCACCACACCACGTTTTTAGCGTTTGGATACTGCGTGATGGCGGCGTCAACTTCTTTGTAGGGGAAGGGGTAGAGCTGCTCGACGCGCACGATGGCGACGTTCTCAAGCGATTGTTCCCGCCGCGCTTCGAGCAGGTCGTAGAAGACCTTGCCGGCGCAGAGCAGTACGCGGTCCACTTTGTCTGTGGACGGCGTGTCCGGGTCATTGATGACCGGCTGGAATTGGCCATCACTGAGTTCGTCGAGTGTGGAGACAGCCAGGCGGTGTCGCAGCAGACTCTTGGGCGTGAAAACAATCAGCGGACGACGCAGCGGCCGCACCATCTGCTGACGTAGCATGTGGAAGCACTGTGCTGGGGTCGACGGCATCATGATTTGCATGTTGTCTTCGGCGCAGAGTTGTAAAAAGCGCTCGACTCTGGCCGAGCTGTGCTCTGGGCCCTGTCCTTCGTAACCGTGTGGCAGCAGCAGAGTCAGGCCGCACAGGCGTCCCCACTTGGCTTCGCCAGAGGAGATGAATTGGTCAATCACCATCTGCGCGCCATTGGCGAAGTCGCCAAATTGCGCTTCCCAGATCACGAGCGTTTGCGGGTCGTGGGTTGCGTAGCCGTACTCGAAGGCCATGACAGCCTCTTCCGAGAGCACCGAGTCGATGACCAGGAAGCGGGGCTCGTTGTGGCCGAGGTTGCGCAGCGGCACGTAGGTGCTGCCGTCAACCTGACTGTGCAGCACGGCGTGGCGGTGAAAAAAGGTGCCCCGACCGCAATCTTGTCCTGTTATACGCACGCGGTAGTCGTCGTTGGCGAGCGTGGCGTAGGCGAGATTTTCGGCGTAGCCCCAGTCCATCGGGATTGCGCCCGCTGTCATTTTGCGTCGGTCGTCGTAAATCTTGGCGACACGTGGGTGCAATTTGTGGCCGTCGGGCACCGTCGTCATGGCTTCGCCAAGACGCTTGAGGGTGTTGGAATCAACTGAGGTATCAGCGGGCGTGCGCCAGTCGGTGATGCCGACATAGGGTGACCAGTCGACGGTGAGGCCGGATTTTTTCGACATCGAATTGTCTTCGATCCACGGCGCGACTGTGTCGCCACGGTCCATCGCGTCGCGGAAAGCGGTAACCCGTGCGTCGCCTTCGCCCGCGTTGATCGCGCCGTCTTGCTCGAGTTGCTCAGCGTAGAGCTTGCGCGTGGTCGGCAAGCTGCGAATGACTTTGTACATCTCGGGTTGGGTCGCGGAGGGCTCGTCCGCCTCGTTGTGTCCGTGGCGGCGATAGCAGACGAGGTCAATGACCACGTCTTTCTTGAATTGCATGCGGAAGTCCAGCGCCAACTGAGTGATGAACAACACCGCTTCCGGGTCGTCGCCGTTGACGTGAAAAATCGGCGCGTTGATCATTTTCGCAACGTCGGTGCAGTACTCAGTTGAGCGTGCATCTTCGAGGTTGGAGGTGGTGAATCCGATCTGGTTGTTGACCACAATGTGGACGGTGCCTTTGGTCGAGTAGCCACGCGACTCGGCCATGTTGAACGTTTCCATGACCACGCCCTGGCCCGCAAAGGCGGCGTCGCCGTGGACGACCACCGGCACCACGTGATCACCCTGGGTGTCGCCGTGGTTGTCTTGGCGCGAGCGTGTGCTGCCCTCGACCACCGGAGACACAATTTCCAAGTGCGACGGGTTGAACGCGAGTGTCAGGTGCATGCCCTGATCGTTGTCCATGCGCAAATCGGACGAGAATCCCATGTGGTATTTGACGTCACCGGCGCTCAGGGACTCGTTCTTTTTACCTTCGAATTCTGAAAAGAGGTCCGCTGGGTTCTTGCCCAGAATGTTGACCAGTACGTTCAAGCGACCGCGATGCGACATCCCGACCACAAGCTCTTTCACGCCGTCGTCGCCAGCGCGGCGCACCAGCTCGGTCAGGATCACGATCAGGCTCTCGCCGCCTTCGAGCGAAAACCGCTTTTGCCCGACGTACTTTGAATGCAGGTACTTCTCAAGTCCCTCGGCGGCGGTCAGGCGGTCGAGCAGCCAAGATTTCTGCTCGGCGCTGAAGGCCGGTTTTCCGCTGACGGGTTCTACGCGTTGCAACAACCACTCTTTTTGGGTGGTGTGGTCGACGTACATGAATTCGTAACCGACGCTGCTGCAGTAGGTGTTTTCAAGGTGATCGATGATTTGCGACAGCGTGGCCTCTTCGAGTCCGTACAGCGCTGGCGTGGAGAACGTGGTGTCGTAGTCGGCCGCTGACAGGCCGTACTCGTGCAGTTCCATCTCGCGCACGTTGTCGTGCTTTTTGCGGTTGCGGCTCAGCGGGTCGATGGCCGCGAGTTGGTGGCCGCGCACGCGGTAGGCGTTGATTAGCTGTGTCACGCCAATTTGTTTGTGCGCGTGATTCAGCCCTTCTGATGAGATGGAGCTGGCCGGACGGCGACCGCTGTGGCGCGCGAGGTTGGTGAAATGCGCGCGGACATCGGAGTGCGGCACATCGCGTCCGCTGCCCTCGACGATGGGGAGCTTGTCAAAGTACTCGCGCCAGCTCGGCTCAACCGAGTTGGGGTCACGCAGGTAATTTTCGTACTGCTGCTCTAGCCATGCGGCATTGCCGCCTGCTAGCAGTGACGTACTCTGCAGTGCCTTGAGCATTCTCTTTTCCTCGTCAGGCTATTTGGTTGTGGCGATGCCAGCATGCAGTGTGCGTGCGGCAAGGGGTGTATTAGAGGTGTGCGTGCCTGCGGCGGCAAAACGGGTCTGTCGGTTGTGGCCGAGCCCGCGAAGCACGCCAGATGGGTATCTGACGTGGTCGTGCCTCAAGTCTCGTACAATCTTCGTGCCTAAAGGCGGACAGGAGTCGCCGCAGCGGCAGCACGGCGCAGCCAGTGCTCGGCGTGTGACGGCGTCATCGAGGCAAAAACACGTTGTGCGCAGAGACACCGCAGGACGCTGCAGTGTCGTTGAAGGGGCCCAGGCATGTGCCAGGGTTGTAAGCACGTTCTTGTCCTCGATTCGCGCAACACAGTGGTTTGGGCAGCGCGGGTGTCATCACCAGCGTTCCCGGTCCCACCTTTCGGGGTGCGCCCAGTCATTGGCGTTGAGCCAATCCGGCGCTTGCTTGTAGTCAATGATACTGTACTTGTACCAAAATCGTGCCGCTGTTTTGCCCTTTTCTGACGCCGCTGGTTTCAAGCCCAGCGCCAAACTGTCGGCGCGGTTGAACTCGACAACGCCGCCGGGAGTCGCGCCGATCAATACATACCGACACAGTTGATCTCTGAGAGTTGCAAGCTGCTGTTCAAGTATGCGTTTTTCGCCCCACGCTTGTAAATCAGACATAATACCTAGGTCAAAGCGTCCGGCTAGGCTGAGCGTTGCGATGTCCGTGGTGGCTTCGAGGCAGGTGATCTGCACCGTTGGGTTGTGCGCTGTGAGGGCATCTGCGTGCTGGTGGGCTGCCTCACCGAGCAGCAGCACGCGTTTGAGTGGGCCCGCGTTTAAGCTCGCTTCTAGCAGTGCGGGCGGCAGGTCTTTGTTCACCGGCGTCGGCTGCCAATCCACCACAGTGCGGCGCAACCGACTGCCGACAACGTTAGCAACAACGCCACGGTGTTACGAAAAAACACGCGCGGAGTTAAAGACCATAGAATTTCCCCGCGCCGTGTGCGCCAGAGATCGTTGTCAAACAATAACGGGTGGAAGACCTTTTCCCAGAAGGTACCGAAAACGGGCATGACCAAGCTGCACAGCAGCAACAGCACCAACGCGCCGCGTGCAAACGGGCTGAGGTTGGCAGGTCTGCGCCAGAGCAACGCCGCGAGCACCCCAGCGGCTGCGACTGCGGCCACAGCGAGCTGGCTGTAGAGCGTGCGGACATCGGCGAGGTGCGCTGCGCCGCGTGTGTCCCACCCGACAAGTTCTGAGCGGTAGAGGAAAAACTGCCCCATGGTGTGCGCATAGGCTTGAACACCGACAGGGTCGAGGTTGCTGCAGCGGTCGTGAAAGTGGCAATTGAACTGATACCAGCTGGTCGAAAAAATCAGCGGCAGCAGTGCGAGTGACATCACGGTCAGCAACACGCACACACTGCCAAGGCTCGTGCGCAGGGCTGAACTCATGGTGCGGTGCCGTTTTTCCTGTCGTACTCGGCCTTTTGCTCGGGTGTGGCTTCGCGCTGGTGGGCGGCTTTCCAGTCTGCGTAGGGCATGCCGTAAACCTGTTCCCGTGCGTCGTCGATTGAGACGGTCAGTTCGCGTGAGGCGGCCTCGGCGACATACCACTTGGACAAGCAGTTCCGGCAGAAGCCGGACAGGTTCATGAGATCGATGTTTTGCACGTCGGTACGCGATTGCAAGTGAGCGACCAAGCGGCGAAAGGTGGCGGCTTCGAGTTCGAGTTGGGTTTGATCGTCCATCGGTGGGCATCCATGGGTTTTGGGGTGGCGTGGCGAGGCGCATCTGCCCTGTGGCGTGCTGCCAAATTGCGCTGCCACTTGGGGTGCGGCAACGACAAGACGACCTGTTCGCCTTTCAACGCCGGTGCCTGGTCAGTATAAAGTATGCAGTCTGATTATCGGAGTCTCGTAGGTGACGTCTCAATTGCTTGTATTGGCGGTCGGCTTGGCGGTGGTCTTGTGGTGGTGGGAGAGCAATCGGGCGCGCGAACGGGCGTTGCTTTGGGCGCGTTCGGCTTGTCAGCGCGCGGGCGTGCAATTGCTCGATCAAACGGTAGTGCTGCAGCGTGCGCGCTTGCGCCGGGCAGAGGGTGGGCGCTTGGCGGTGTGGCGTTTCTATGATTTTGAATTCACCGACACTGGCGAGCGGCGTTGTGCGGGGCGAGCGGTGTTGCTCGGCCCCAAACTGCTCGATTTACACCTGGATCTGACTGAATCTGGTGGGCCGCCGCCGTACCATTGACGCGCGCGCATTACGTGCAACGGACAAGCTGATCCCCTGGCAATCTCACTGCACCCGTAGACTGTCGTACCATGGGGCGGTACAAGCCCGGTCGTACAAGGCCGAAAGCAACTGAAAAGCCGAGAACAATAGTTAGGAGAGGGAGAATGAGTGTCTGTGCGTGCGGGTCTGAATTGGACTTCGCGGACTGTTGTGAACCCCGAATCAACGGCAGTGCGCCAGCCGAGACCGCCGAGGCGTTGCTGCGCGCGCGTTACACCGCGCACTCGGTCGGGGCGGTGGACTTCATCATCAGTTCAACGCACCCGGATTCACGTGGGGACGTTGATCGTGAGGCGACTGCGCGGTGGGCTGAGCGCTCTGAGTGGCTCGCATTGGAAGTGCGGTCAACTCAGAAAGGCGCGGCCAATGACGACGCAGGTCACATCGAGTTTGTGGCCAATTACCGTGACGCCCAAGGACGGCGCCAGGCGCATCATGAACTCGCTGAGTTTGTCAGAGTCGAGGGTTCGTGGTTTTTTAAAGATGCTGTAGCACCCGCGACTGATCCGGTGCGGCGTGCGGCTCCCAAGGTGGGCCGAAACGAACCGTGCACCTGTGGCAGTGGCAAAAAATATAAAAAGTGTTGTGGTGCTGCGGCATGAATGCTGTCGCCTTGAGGCGGCGGATAACATCTGAGGAGAAGTGAGCGTGGACAAAATCTGGTTGCAGTCATACCCGTCCGGTGTGCCCGAGAGCATTGATATTAGCGCTGTGCCAAATGTGCCGGCGGCGTTGTCCGGTGCCTTTGGCGAGACCCGAGATCGCGTTGCGTTGATGCACATGGGGCTCGAGATGAGCTTCGCCGATTGGGATCGCCATGCCAACGCCTTCGCTGCGTATTTGACGACTGGTCTCGGGCTTGGCAAAGGCGATCGCGTGGCGATCATGATGCCGAATTGTTCACAATATCCGATCGCCGTGCTCGGTGCGCTGCGAGCTGGACTGGTAGTGGTCAACACCAACCCGCTCTACACCGCACGCGAACTCAAACACCAGCTCGTTGATGCTGATGTCAGCGCAATCTTGTTGGTGGAGAATTTCGGCCACACGCTGCAGGAAGTGATCGCTGAAACGCCTGTAAAACAAGTGATATTGACCGCGCTTGGCGATATGCACGGTTTTCCCAAGCGGCAGCTGATTAACAGTGTTGTGCGCTATGTGAAGAAAATGGTGCCAGCCTTTGATTTGCCGGGTGCCGTTTCATTTCGCGACGCACTGGCTCAACACGACGGTGCGGCTGCGCCAACGGTATCCGTCGGCCACGATGACATAGCTTTTTTGCAGTACACCGGCGGCACCACGGGGGTGGCCAAAGGTGCGATGCTTAGCCACGGCAACATGGTTGCAAACATTTTGCAGTCCGAAGCGTGGTTGCGCGGCGGAGGTTGGGAAGACCGTGATGATTGCGTGGTCACGGCGTTGCCGCTCTACCATATCTTCGCGCTCACGGCGAACCTCATGACTTTCACCCGTTTGGGTGCGCGGCAGTTGCTGATCAGCAACCCGCGTGACATGCCCGGCTTTATTAAGGAGCTTAAAAAACACCGCTTCACAGCTCTGACCGGCGTCAACACGCTCTTCAACGGCTTGCTCAACACGCCGGGATTTGAGGAGGTGGATTTCAGCGACTTCCGTTGCGCCCTTGGCGGTGGCATGGCAGTGCAACGCGCGGTCGCCGAGAAATGGGCGGCGGTCACTGGCGTGCCCTTAATCGAGGCTTACGGCCTGACTGAAACGTCGCCGGCCGCAACCATCAACCCAATCACGCAAACGGAATTTAACGGCTCTATCGGTCTGCCCATCCCTTCGACAGAGGCGTGTGTGCGCGATGAAAACGGCGTGGTGGTGCCGGTTGGTGAAGTGGGCGAGTTGTGCATTCGCGGCCCGCAAGTGATGGCCGGTTACTGGCGCCGACCGGAAGAGACGGCAAAGGTAATCGACGCTGACGGGTGGTTCAGTACCGGTGATATTGCAAGGATGGATGAGCGGGGTTACTGCTACATCGTCGACCGACTCAAAGACATGATCCTGGTCTCTGGCTTCAACGTGTACCCGAACGAAGTTGAGGAAATTGCGGTCAGTCACCCCGATGTGCTGGAAGTTGGAGTCATCGGCGTACCTGATGAGCGCTCGGGTGAGGCGGTTAAGTTGATTGCGGTGCGCCAGAGTGATGACTTGACAGTCGACGCCCTTAAAGCGTTTTGCCGTGAGCAGCTCACAGGTTACAAGACCCCCGACTACATTCAGTTCGTCGATGAGTTGCCAAAAACCAACGTTGGCAAAATTTTGCGTCGCGAGTTACGCGACGCTTTCGGCGAGCCCCGAGACAGCGAGTGAGTGGGCCGTTTTACGGCACATTGATTGACGTCGCGGCCGCGCGGCGTTTAATCGAAGGTCGCGACTGTTGCGTTTTTGATTGCCGATTCAACCTCAATGATCCTGAAGGCGGTGAACGAGCCTACGCGGGTGAGCATCTGCCCGGCGCGCACTATGCACACCTAGACCGAGATCTCTCGTCAGCCTCGGGTTCTGGCGGCCGACACCCGCTGCCCGAGGCCGAAGAATTTGCAGCGTGGGCGCGCCGGCATGGGGTGGGTTCTGGTACTCAAGTTGTGGTCTACGACGACGGCGTGGGTGCGTTTGCAGCCAGGCTCTGGTGGCTGTTTCGGTGGATTGGGCACGCATCGGTTGCGGTGCTGGATGGCGGATTGTCTGCGTGGCGTGATGCCGGTCAGGCCTTGGATACAGGCCTAGTCTGCTTGCCCCAACCCGGTGATCTTGTGTGTGGCGCGAGTGGGTTTGACACGCGGACGCTGCAAGAAGCTGAGTCGATTTCGGCCAAAGGTGGTGCTTGTCTGATCGATGCGCGCGACGGTGCGCGTTACCGTGGTGAAGTGGAGCCTTTTGCGCCAGTGGCGGGTCACATTCCGTCGGCGGTATCCCGGCCCTTTGCGGACAACTGCGAGCCCTCTGGTTGCTTTAAATCCGCAGCGATATTGCGCGAAGAGTTATCCGAGCTGGGGCAATCACCGCGTGTGTGTTATTGCGGATCGGGCGTGACTGCCTGCCACAACATCTTGGCAGCGGTGCACGCGGGTTTACCGCCACCGGCTTTATTTGTGGGGTCTTGGAGTCAGTGGGTGTTAGACCCCGCGAGGCCGGTCGCCACGGGTGTAGGCGGTTCCTGAGCCTGGGCATTGGCCTTAGATGGGCCGCTGACCGTCTGGCAATTTGAAACGGCGATAACGCCTTTGCCTTCTTGTGTCTCACACAACCAGTGTCCGTCGCTGTCAGGCGACGGTGGGGCGCCGCGATTGGCTGTACTGGCGTTCACACGGCGACCGGCGTGGCTGTATCCATTCCCTGGTGGTGTTGCCAATACGGATCTGGAGTCATTGCGGCGACCGTCGGCGCTAATCAACGAGATTGGCAGGGCCGCATCGTGATTGTGGCATTCGCGGGCCACGGTGTAGCCCGCCAATCCTGTTCCAATGATGACCACACCCGCCTTCTTCCCTTGCGCTGGGATGACAACTCGAACGAGCGCCACCGAAAACCCACTACATAAATGTAACGACTGGCGGTGGTTTCGAACAGAAATGTCTGGTCGACAAACAAGCGGTTTGCCGAAATGTCCTATTTTGGTAAGATAGTACCAAAGAAGACGAAGGCGTAGCTAGATGGGTGCTACAGAGGTGTCACCTCCTCAGCTTGAAAGCCTTTTTCACCTGACTGCAAGGTGTATTCGACTTGCTGACCTTCTTTCAGGGAGCGGTAACCTTCCCCTGAAATCGCTCGATAGTGCACGAATACATCCTCTCCGCTCTCGCGCATGATGAATCCATACCCTTTGGCGTTGTCAAACCATTTGACACTGCCAGTCTCGCGTTCCGACATGATAATACCCAGTAAAAAATACGTGTTTCGGCCGAAATGGTACACACGCACTTGGCATTATGTTTGTCAGATTAATGATAAAATTAACGTATTCTTAAAAAGCAATGATAGCAAACTAAAGTTTGTATCATACATTTACTTACCTTTCCCCGTCCGGAACGGGGTTGAAAGCGACTAAGCGTTCCGGCGTGCTTCCAGAGAGTCTGGTGACCCAACGTCATACCACCTGCCTTCGTGGTGCTGGGCACTGGCTCTTTGGCTTGGAATCAAACTGCGGATCACGTCGGCGAGTCCTTGTGTGCCGGCCAGCCGCGTGCGGGCACCAGGGTGTATGCGTGAAATACCGGCAAATGTGAGGGTGTTTGCAGTGCGCGCTGGGGGCGTCACGATGCCGTTTTGGCTAAGACAAAAGTCGCCTTTGGGATTGTGCGCCGGGTTTTTGACCAAGACCAGATGGATACCGTTGTCTGGCGGGGTGGACAGGGATGACAGCGGGAAATCCGTCCAGATGTCACCGTTGATCACGGTCACGGGTTGGTCGTTGTGGCGCGGCCAGGCCTTTAGAACGCCTGCGGCCGTCTCGATTGGGCTCTTACCCTCGTGGCTAAATTGAACCCGCAGTCGTTTGAATTGCCACCGTCCCGCGATCAGCCTGAGCGTCTCTGAATGGTAACTACATGTGACCATTGCACTGTCATAACCTAACATTTCGAGCTGGAAAAGATGGCGCTCGAGCAGGCTTGAAGGACCGATGCGCAGCATGGGTTTTGGCAATCTTTCGCTGTACGGTCTCATCCGGGTGCCTAAGCCTGCGCACAGCACAATAGCGTGAGTCACAAAAAACGCTCGACGGGGCAGCGCGATAGAAGTGCGCTGACGATCTCGGCTTCGGGGTAGGCCGCGGCAACGCGAGCGGCGTACTGCGCCGTTCGTGGCAGCGCGCTCAGGTAGTGATGTTGATGCGACTCGTGTGCGAGCCTGACGAACAGCCCCAGACACTTGAGATGTCGCTGTAGGCCGAGCAGGTCGATCGAGCGATTGAGAGAATCTTCAGTTAATGTTGAATTGGTACGTGCGTACCGCGAAACGGCCCGCCGCTTTGTGGGCTCCGGCAGATCGACATAACAGTCGTAAAGCAGCGAGGCGAGGTCGTAGCCCGCTGGTGCTGCCAGCGCACCCTGGAAGTCGATCACGCCAAGCTCGCCGGAGCCAAGCACCATGATGTTTCGGCAGTGAAAGTCACGGTGTGTCCAAGTTGGAGCTGAGGCGTCGAATTCGCTGGCTATCCAGTCCGTGAACATCAGCCAGGCAGCGCGTTCATCATCTTGAAGTGGCGTGCCGCCGCCGCTGAGATAGTGCTGTGTGAAGAGATCAAGCTCTCGCTTGATCAGCGCGTGGTCATAGCGTTGGCGGTGCGCGCACGGCAAGCGGTGAATGGCTGCGAGTAAGTCGATCGCTTGAAAGTAAAGCGCTTCGTTGTCGCCCCGGGCAAGTGCGAATTCAAGCGTGGTGTCGCCAAAATCTTCCATCACCAGAAATCCGGCTTTGAGATCTGCATGGTATTGGTGTGGCACGCGGACGCCGGCAGATTGGAGTTCATCGGCGATCCGCAAGAATGCGCCATTGTCCTCGGAGCTCGGTGGTGAATCGACCGCGATGCGTGAGCCTGTGGTGGTCTCGAACCGGTAATAGCGGCGGCGGCTCGCCTCTGCACGAAGCGGTTGCAGGCTGGAGGGTTCCTCGCCAAGTGAGCGCAGCCACGTGACCAGGTCTGGCAGGCGGTCGCGGCTGTGCGCTGTGTCAGTCAAGCTCATCGTCGCTTCTGTGTCTGGCGTCTAAACTATGCTCCACATTGTGTGCGATGTCTTGGGTTGCCAGCGTCGTACACGCGACCGTGACTGCCGCGACCGTTTTAGGATCGCGCCGGCCGCTCGATTCGGCTATGACCTGAGCGGTCTCATTCCCGCGTTTGACGCGATGCTAATTTGGAGCTCACCTATGAGATACGCCCTGTTGTTGTTGGTCAGCTTGTTGGCTTTTCCGTCTGCGCGTGCCGCTGGGCTCGCGATGAATTTGAGTTCTGAGACAGGTGAGTTCACCTATTTGCTCGGTTCGCGAGGCTTCTTGGAAGGCGGTGTCGATGTGGGATTCTCATTCCTCTACAACCGACGCGAGGACGCGATGGTGTCGGCCGAGGTGTTGTCCCTGGGACAACAAGCCGAGCTTGGCCAGCCGTGGCAGCTCGGGGTAGGTGCAAAGATTTTTGGCGCGCGCCTGGCCGATAACCGAGAGCTAACAGCTGTGGCGCTCGGGGCGAGGCTTGGGTACATCATCCCTTCACGCGTCGCACCGATGGCTTTTGTCACAGAGGCGTTTTTTGCGCCAAGTGTGACCTCCTTTGCTGACAGTCAGCGGATGTTTGAACTCGATTCTCGATTGGAGATTGAGATCACACCCACGGCGCTTGGCTACGTCGGATACCGTTTGGTCACCGCGCGCATGGTGGACAACGACGATGACGTCGAGCTCGACGACAACGTGCACATCGGCATCCGGTTCAACCTCGTGCCACCACGCTCGCGGCGATGAACGCGGGCTAACGCCGCGTCACGCCCCCGAGTAAGCCGCGCAAGATTTGCCGGCCGATACTGCGGCCTACCGAGCTGCTCATCGAGC
Source organism: uncultured Granulosicoccaceae bacterium (assembly GCA_937925815.1). Taxonomy (GTDB): domain Bacteria; phylum Pseudomonadota; class Gammaproteobacteria; order CALCKW01; family CALCKW01; genus CALCKW01. Next base: position 36,748 of record CALAMQ010000082.1, read on the forward strand.
GCACCAGGCTTTTGACCATGGCCTCGCCAACGCCCTGTCGGTTGCCTCGGCTGCGCCGCGTTTCGCGTTCAGCGTCTTTGCGCGCTTTTTCTTCGGCCTCGAGCGCGGCTCTTTCTTCCGCTTCTTTCAAGCGTTCCTCGGCACGTTTGGCAAGCACTTCGAACGCTGACTCTCGATCCAGCGTGTTGTCGTAGCGGCCGCTGAGCGGGCTTTGTCTGATCAGATTGGCGCAGTCTGCGTCCGATGCTGGGCCGAACTGACAGTGCGGTGGACGGATCAGTGTTTTTTCGGTCACGCTCGGCACGCCGTCGTCCTCAAGCGTGGACACCAACGCGACCCCGACGCCCATCTGCGTAATGGCCTCCACGGTGTCGAAGGTTGGGTTGGCCCGCATAGTCTGTGCAACCGATCGCACCGCTTTTTGGTCTCGCGGGGTGAATGCGCGCAGCGCGTGTTGGACGCGGTTGCCGAGTTGGCCCAGGACGCTGTCTGGGATGTCGAGTGGGTTTTGCGTGCAAAAATAGATACCGACGCCTTTGGAGCGAATCAGCCTGACGACTGTTTCGATTTTCTCGAGCAAGGCCTTGGGCGCATCGTTAAACAGCAGGTGCGCCTCGTCGAAGAAGAACACGAAACGCGGCTTGTCGAGATCGCCAACTTCCGGCAGATTTTCAAACAACTCGCTGAGCAACCAAAGCAGGAAGGTCGCGTAGAGCCGCTGGTTGGTCATGAGAGTGTTGGCGACAAGCAGGTTGATGTGGCCCCGGCCGGTGTGATCAGTGCGCATGAAATCCCACAAGTCCAGCGCGGGTTCTCCAAAGAAGGATTCAGCGCCCTCTTGCTCTAGCACCAACAGGCGGCGTTGAATTGCGCCGACAGACGCTGAACTGACATTGCCGTACTCGCTTTTAAACGACTTGGCGTTCTCGCCGACGTATTTCAGCGTCTCGCGCAGGTCTTTGAAATCAAGCAGTAGCAGGCCTTCATCGTCGGCATACTCGAACGCGATGGCGAGCACGCCCTCTTGGGTCTCATTGAGATCCATCAAGCGCGCGAGCAGGGCGGGCCCCATGTCTGAGACGGTTGCCCTGATCGGGTGACCCGCTTTGCCAAAGAGATCCCAAAGGATTGTTGGGCTGCCACCGAATTCAAAATTGTCGATGCCGATGGTTGTGAGTCGTTCAGTCACTTTGGGGTGTTCTGAACCTGGGAGCGCGATACCGGTCATATCGCCTTTGACATCGGTGAGAAACACCGGCACTCCCAGTCGGGAAAATTGCTCTGCAAGCACTTGCACTGTCACGGTCTTGCCAGTGCCTGTTGCGCCGGCTATCAGTCCGTGCCGATTCGCAAATCGCGGGTCGAGAAAGACCTGCTTATCACCCTTGCCGAGTAAAATGCCTGATTGCTGGGTCATGCTTTGATCCTTCGCTATGCTCTACAAGCTGTATGATCTCGTTTTTTCAGCCGGTTCGCTGAATAAAATGCCGCATTCAGCGATCTTTCTAATCCTGTATACACGAAGGTATACTTAGGGGTTCTTTTGCACTACTTTGGTGCGATTCGACAAGCCTTTACCGACGAGTCCGCATGGCAACCCGACGACGCAACGCCAAGAGTGCCGGTCGCCCCATTCAATACGATCGCGCGACCGCCATCGAGGCGGCCACACGGCTGTTCTTTGAGAAGGGGTTCCGAGACACCTCAGTTCAAGACGTAGTGGCTGCCACTGGTATGCAAACCGGCAGTGTGTACGCGGCATTTGGCTCCAAGCTCGAGCTCTTTTTAGAGTGTCTCGATGTTGATCTGTCAGAGCTTAGGCAGCAAGTCGACGAGTTAGAGGCGGCCGAAGGGCCAGCGTTGGATGCGTTGTTAGCGTTTTGGCAAATAGACGGTGGGGAACCGGCGAGCCCCTCGTTTGCCGCGAGGGCGCTGGTTGATTTCACCGACAGGGAGAGCGAAGTCTGGCAGCGCATTCAAGCGGCGTGGTCAACGCGAGATGACACCATTCATCGCGTCATTCGGTTGGCACAGGCCTCTGGAGGCATTCGCTCCGATCTTGATGCTGTCACGATCGAGCGCCATATCAATTCGCTGATTTTGGGTTCGCGGTTCATGAGTCATTACATTTGTGATGCCCAGTGCCCGCTCAGTCGACAGGCTGTAATCGAATTTCTCGCACCTCGCGCGATAATGTGACCGAGGCCGATCCTGCTGCAGTTCACGAAATCGGTTGTTTCTCAGCCGTGCCAGGGAAACGGTCTATTACAATAATGAACGATTTAGCGCTTAACGGGCTTGCCGCCGGGCGCGTTAACCGAATTGTTCCCATTACACGCGGTGCACACAAGAGGCGTAAAGCCAGCGATGAATGAGTCGGACTCTGCCAGCAACCCAGAAATGGAGCTGTTGCGCAATTTGCTGATCGGAGAGGAACGGCGCGAACTCGATGACCTCAAGCGATCCCTAGAGGATGCAATGAGTGCGGCGGAAGCCAATCGCTCACAGCTTGCCGAACTTTCCACACAAACCGAACTACTTCAATCTCAAGCAGCCGATCAATCTGCGTTTCTGGCCGCGTCGGCTGACGCACTGCCGGAGGCTCTGCGGCTTGCGGGGCGCTCTGATCCGCAAGGTGTGTCGCGCGCGCTCTCGCCGTTTGTGGTGACCAGTATCCGCAAAGAGATCGTCAATTCGCGGGATGAGATGGTCGATGCGCTCTACCCAATAACCGGTCGACTGGTCGCGGCATCGGTGCGCAATTCGATCGCCAAGCTCAGCGAGGACATCAATGAGCGCATGAATGCGCTGACGTCGATGGCGATGTGGCGCGCACGTGTACAAGCATGGCGAACCGGTGAGCCGGTCTCAACATTTATGTTGACCTCTGGCGGAAATTTTCACGTGTTGCGCGCCATGTTGCTCGACCGAAGCTCCGGGGTGCCGCTGAGCGTGGCCGAAGCCGAAGACGTCGAGGAGCGCTCTGACACCAACCTGATAAGCGGTCTGCTGACAGCCTTGTCAAACCTGACAGAGGAGGTTTATACCTCGGCGGCCGACGAGCTGCGGCGGGTGGACTTGAACGGGCGCCAGATTGCATTTCGCCGGTCGGCCTCACAACTGCTAGTTATCGAATTTGTAGGGCAGCCTGCCGCAGATATTTTGGCTGACGTGGATCAGCGCTTTGGTGACATTGTCGCTTTGGGCGAGCGCGAAAACCGTGCCGAGCTCGACTCAGCAGTGGGAGCGCTGTTGCATTTAGAGGCAGTGCAAGCCGACACCGACGCTCCGGAAAAGCCCCGATATGCGTTGTGGGCGCTGGCCGGTGTTGCAGTGGTTTTACTGGGTTGGGCACTGGGTGCAGCCTTCGGTCGATGGCAACTGGACAGTGCTGTTGATCGAATGCAGCAGGTGATTGAGGCGGAACCCGCGTTGGCTGCGTATCCCATTTCAATCTCCGCGGATTATGATGACAGCGCCATTGATGTCAGTGGCTTGCTACCGCATTCAGCTTCTGCGTCTTCGCTCTTGCAGGCACTTGAAACGGCATCGGGTTCTTTCTCTGTCAGAGGCCGCTTTGAAGGTGTCGCGGACAGCGAGGCGTTGTCGCATGCAGAGGGTCTTGTTGCCGCATTGCAGGCGGAAAATGGCAAATTACGTGACTCGCTCAATGCCGTGGAGCAACAGCTCGGCGGTGCAAGAATTGAAGATGTGAGGATCAGTCTTCAGCGACTGACAGATCGACTTAAGAAAGTCACGACGGTATTTGAAGGTGCGGTAGAGCAGCTTCAGGGTGCTGCGAACGGCACCAAGGTGGCTTTTGAAAATGAGCTTGAGTTGCGTGACGCCAGTGCGGCGGACGCCGATCTCAAACGCCTTGCTGCATTGCTTTTGAAAACGCCTGAAGATCTGTTGATCATTCCCAAGCGAGACACCGATGGCGGGGAGAGTGATCGCTGGCCAAAAGCGCGGGCGCAATATGTGCGCACGCAATTGTTGCGTTTGGGTGTGCCGGTGTCGCAGTTGTCTATCTCGGAGCCATTGGCTATCAAGTCAGCAGAGGAGTTTGGCTCGGTCGCTTTTGCTTTGGGTGGCGAGGCAGCACTGCAATGACGCTGCGACCGAAAAAAATCCTGATGGTTGGCGCGCAGGCGGTGGGCAAGACCTCTGTTACCCGTCGGTTAAAATTCAACACCTTTGAAGCTGACTACAAATCCACCATTGGTGTGCAATTGCACGAAATACCGGTTTCCACATCGCAAGGAGAGTTGTCGATGTTGGTGTGGGATACTGATGGCAATTTCGGTGAGCAGGTATTTGACACGGTGTATGCCAAAGGTGCGACCGGCGCGATCGTCGTTGGAGATGTGTCTCGACCAGACACCATCGAACACATGGTTCGATTGGCCAACGATTTTTCAGATAACTTTCCGGCGCGTCCGAGTTTGTGTCTGTTGAATAAAACGGATTTGTTCATGCCATCAGAACAAAGTGTGGCGGCGTTGCGAGAGCGTGTGGAGTCAGTGGAGCTTTGCAGTGCCTTAGAAGGATCGGGCCTTGGTTCTGCCTTTTCGTGCTTTGCTGAGACGGTGCTTGAAAGAGACCAGCTGTGAACACTGAGGCGGGATTGTCGCTCGATGTCCTGGCTGACGATCTCAATATCATAGGTGTCGCGTGGGTCGATCGTGACGGGGTGGTGGAGTCAACCCGTGGTCAATTGGCAGCTTGGCTTGCAGTCGGCGACCGACTGTCCGAAGGCGTTACAGTGCTCAATGGCCTCGAAGAAGAGTTCGACGCTCTGGTCGGGGATCCATCCGGTGACTTGACCCTGCAAGACATCACCTTTGGTGAAGATCTGCAAAAACGCTTTCATACCATTATTGTCCGGTGGCACCCGGCGATTGAGCGTTTTGCTGTGACCACCATGGCCATTGAGGCCTCGGAAAATTCTCTTGCCAGCGTGACCCAGCTCGCGCGATCTCGCCAGTACTATGAGCAAGTGCTCGAATCGGAACGGGCTCACTTTCGTGGCATTTACGAGAACAGTCCAGTGTTTGCGTTCTCGTGCCGCGAAAACGGACAAGTGGTTGCGGCCACTGAAGACATGCGAGCCTTCTTTCTCGACAGTGACGAGTCAACGCCACTGGTTCAACTTAATCTGCACGACAGCACGTTTCTACAGGCATTCTCCAAAACCACTGTGTGGTCAGATGTCTGGGCTGGAGAGCGCGTGGCGCGTAGAAATTGGCGCACGGACACCAGGCAGGGCGTCACACTCGATCTGGAAGTCTCCGGTCAAGTTATGCGGCATCCAACCTTGGATTGTCTTGAAGGATATTTCACACTATTTGATGTGACAGACTTGCATGCATCGCAAGCGCGCCTGCTGCGTTCAAACAAGAGGTTTGAAAGCACTGCCAGGCAGGTAGCGCACGATTTGCTTACGCCGCTTCGCCGCATCAGCAGGCTCTCTGAATTGATCTCAAGTGAATTTGCCGGCACCGGGTCTGAGGCCATTAAGTCAACCTTGGATGAGCTGGTCAAGTCAGCATCGCAGGGTCGAAATTTGGTCACAGACATTGTTGAAGTCGCGAGGACCACTGCGATGCGCTCCAATGCGGAGAATATCGATCCTGTCGCGATCATGCGGAATGTGGAAGACGAGTACGCCTTTGATCTCGAAGACATTGGCGCGACTGTCATTTACGACGCACCGCCCGTTGAAGTGTTGGGGGACGAGACCTTGCTAATGCAGATCTACCGCAACTTTCTCTCGAATGCGATCAAGTATCGCCACAATGACCGGCAATTGGTCGTGCGCTTTGTGGTTTCTGAAGACGAGCAACACGGTCTTGAGATCGCGTTTTCTGACAATGGTCGAGGTTTTGACAGCGATTCCGCGCCCGATGTGTTCGATGCCTTTGTTCGCCTTGTCGGCAAAGACGATGTGCACGGCACAGGTATCGGTCTCGATATTGTCAAAGAGGCTGTGGATTTACTGGGCTGGGACGTGAGTGCGCAAGCACGTGAAGGCGAGGGTGCAACCTTTCTGCTGTCCATTGGGCAGAGTAAGTGGCAGTGGTTGCCGGTGCCGAGATAGGGGAGTCGCGAGCGGGCGACGAGTCACGCTAAAGTAAGCGATTGTGCCCGAGATCTCTGTTATGGCTGAACAGTCTGTCGTGGATTGTGATCCGCGAAACCCCACATTCTACGAAGATCCCTTTGCCACCTATTCCCGGTGGCACGCTGAGAATCCCGTCTTCTATTGGCAGCAATACGGGATGGTTTGCTTCGCCGGGTATTCTGACGTCAACACACTTCTCAGAGACAATAGATTTGGTCGGCAAATCACCCACAAGGTTAGCCGCGAGGCATTGGGTTGGGCGCCCCGTCCTGCCGCTTTGGCAGATTTTGACCGTGTAGAACTGCACAGCTTGCTCAATCTGGAGCCGCCTCGACACACGACGATGCGCGCGCTTGTTAACAAGGCCTTTATCGGTCGCGAAATTGAAGCGCTCAGGCCAACTGTCGAATCGTTGGTCCATCGCACGATAGACAGTTTTATCAATGACCGCGAGGTTGAGTTGTTGAGCCGTTTTGCAATGCCGGTTCCAGCTCAGGTCATAGCAAGCATGATTGGTATGCCTGGTGAGGCAGTGCCAGACTTGCTTGCCTGGTCTCATGCGCTGGTGAAGGTGTATACGCGCCAGCAAACTCCTGAAGAGGATGTTCAGGCCAATCGAGCAGCTGCCGAGTTTTCAAGTTTTCTGCACGATGTGATTCGAGACAAGCGCTTGTCGCCCAAGAACGATTTGCTCAGTCGCCTGATTTCAGTACAACAGGATGGACAGTCACTTAGTGATGACGAGATTGTGTCGACTGTCGTGTTGTTGTTGAATGCAGGCCACGAGGCAAGTGTTCACTTGATGGGAAATGCCGTGGCAACCTTGCTGGCGCACCCCGATCAGATTGAGCGCATTCGCGCCGACGCCACCAGCATCGCAGGCATTGCACAAGAAGTGATGCGCTTTTGTACCCCGCTTCACCTCTTCACACGCTATGCATTGGAAGACGTAGAGTTGGAGGCAGGTCTGAAAATTAAACGGGGAGACGAAGTAGGTTTGCTGCTCGGCGCGGCAAATCGTGACCCTGTGCGCTTTATTGATCCAAACCAATTTAATCCCGATCGTCCCGTGCAGGGCCACCTGTCACTTGGTGCTGGAATTCACTACTGTGTCGGTGCGGTGCTCGCGCGCATGGAGTTGGAGATCGCGCTGGTCGCGCTGTTTACGCGGCTTCCATCAGTGTCGCTCAACGGCCCGCTTCAGATCAGAGACAGCTTCCACTTCCACGGATTGGATGCATTGAATCTGCGTTGGTGACGAGACTCAGACCAGGGCGACGGTATCGCTGATGCAGTACTCCAGCATGAAATTGCGGAATGCATCGACTTTAGGTGTCCCGATTCGGCCGTCGGTTCGCACAAACCAAACGGGTACTCTGGGGCTCGGCACGACATCTGTGAGCACTGTCACGAGCGCCCCGGATTCCAAATCTTTTTGAACTTGGCTGGAAAAAAGTGGGGCCACACCGAGGTTGCTCAGCGCCATGAGACGTGCTTCACAAGATGTGCTCACCTTGTGCTGTGATTGCCACAGTGCGCGTTGTCCGATTTGCTGTCCTGAATCGAGCAATTCACAACAATTGCCGTGGTTGATCAGCACGTGTTCTATCAGGTCGCTCAGTGAGCGGGGCGTGCCCTTGGCGCTGAGATACGCTGGTGACGCACAGAGCACGATATTGTCGTTATAGAGCAACCGCGCTTTGAGGCTGCTGTCACCGAGCTCACCGACGCGAATGCCGATGTCCCGGCCCTCGCTAACCAGGCTAATCGGCTCGTCGGTGGTGAGGACGTCAAGTTGCAAGTCAGGATAGGTTTCAAGGAACGCGCCGAGATGAGGCTGCAGCAGGGTTATCATTAGCCAAGACGGCAGCGCTATTCGTAGCTTGCCGCTTGGGATATTGCCCTGTCCAAGCAGGTTGGATTCTGCGTCGCGTAAGAGCGCAATGGCCTCGGCCACATTTGTGTAAAAATCTTGGCCTTCAGCTGTCACCGAAAAGCTTCGGGTGTTGCGCAAGAAAAGCGGCACACCGAGGTGATTTTCCAGTTTGGTCAGACGTCTGCTGACTGTGGCGGGATTGAGCTGGAGGTGGTTGGCTGCTGATGTGACACTGCCTGTTTCTATCAGTGCCGCAAAAGCGTACAAATCATCAACCGAGTACATGTAGCGGGCGGGCCCTTTGAACTACCGACGCCAACACCGTGTCGTGGTCAGGAAAATTGGAGCGTGTTAGCCAGCCTTAGCGGACGCGTTTTGTGTTGGAAAAACTGCTGTATTGGTCAGCCGGCTTTTTCAAAAAGTTAGAAGAATATATTAGCAGTTTGGTAACTTGAACAATGAAAGCAAAAGTCTTTTTCTGTAATTTGTGGCCAATTCCATCTTCTGTTTGCTGCTTGCTGACAGCAGTTTGAGGTGGTTTTTGGTCAAAATATGCTTTCTCGACGTGCAGGAAGCCGGGCGAAATGTTAGCGATGGTCATATTACATAACCGGTTTTGGGTGCAAACTGGCCATTTGTGTTTGGGGGGCTATTGAGCACTCAAAAAGGGGTTTGGACAGCCGAGTTGGGCGGTGTGTTGACCTTTCTCATCGTGATATGGGTGGTTTTTGCACTAGACCAGTTATTGCCCTTGGAGCAATTTGGCCTTGTGCCACGGCAGTTACGCGGCTTGCTCGGTATTGTTGCGATGCCGTTACTGCACGGTGATGTAAACCACTTGCTGGCCAACACCACGCCACTCGTTTTTTTGCTGTTGTTGCTGGTCGGTTCGCGTACGCGAATTCTCGAGGTGGTGTTGTCGCTGTGGTTGTTAAGCGGCGTGTTGCTTTGGGTTTTCGGTCGTGAAGCGCTCCATATTGGTGCGAGTACGCTGGTTTTTGCGCTCGGCAGTTTTCTCATTGTCACCGGTATTATTGAGCGACGTCTGCTGTCGTTCGCAATCGCGGTCTTGGTCACCATCGTTTACGGCACGTCGTTCTTCGCAGGCATAGCACCCTGGCAGGCGGGGGTTTCATGGGACGGACACTTGGCTGGACTGATCGGTGGGGCGATGGTGGCACCAATGGCACTGCGACGAAGTTCGCAATCGCATCGCAATGGTGCGTAACCGCGTGGTGTTTCACGCGCTTGTTGAACGCGACTTCAGACAGGGATAAATCACTATGTACAGTACAGTCTTATTCGATCTTGATGGCACGCTCAGCGATCCGCTGGACGGTATTGCACGGTCGATTAACTACGCATTGGTTGAATACGGCTTTGAGGCGCAACCGCAGTCTGAACTTGCAAGCTGTGTCGGGCCGCCGCTTGATCAAAGCTTTGCGGCGTTGATTGGTCGCGATGACCCAGATCTCATTTTGTCCCTTGTAACAAAATACCGCGAGCGCTATCTCGACGTTGGCTATGCTGAAAACACACTGTATCCAAGCGTTCTGGATACGTTATGTGCGCTTGAAGCGGCGAATGTGCGCATGGCGTTGTGCACATCCAAGCCTGAGCCTGGCACGAGATTGATACTCAAGCGTTTCGAGCTCAATGGATTTTTTCGCTTCATTAGCTGCGGTGACTTGGGCGTTGAGAAGTGGCAACAGCTTGCTGAGCTTCGCCAAAACAACACAGTAGATGAGCACGCAATCATGATTGGGGACCGGGCTGTGGACATTGAGGCCGGGCAGCGCAACGGGCTCTCGAGCGGTGCTGTCACCTGGGGTTTTGGCAGTGAACTGGAACTTAAGTCTGCTAAGCCGACACGTTGGTTTCATCAGCCGAGCGATTGGCTGATGCTGTTAAATTCGGACAGCACGGCCTCATGACAGTGAAGATTGATGCGGTACTGTTTGATAAAGACGGCACCTTGTTTGAGTTTGAAGCGACTTGGGGTGAGTGGGTTCGTGCTGTTCTGGCCGATCTGTCTGCTGGTGATGATCGCTTGGCAAGTCGTCTTGCGCAGGCAGTCGGTTTTGATCTGTCTTCCAAGGTGTTTGCACGTGATTCCTTGGTGATTGCGGGAACAGGCGATGAAGTGATCACGGCTTGGCACAATGTTCTCGGTACCGTTTCAGTCGTCGAAATCCAGGGTGTTTGTCAACGCCACGAATCGGCGCTGCCGTTGGTGCCTTGTTGCGATTTGGCTGCAATGACAATGCAGCTGCGTTCAGCTGAATTTGCGCTGGGCGTCGCGACGAATGATTATCAACGCATCGCGATGTCGCATTTGTCAGAAGCGGGGCTTGATGGTGTATTCGATTCGGTTATCGGTTGTGACAGTGGCTTTGGTGCGAAACCCGACCCGGGTATGTTGTTGGGGTTTTGCGCTCAGGTTGGGGTCGAGCCGGCTGCGGCTGTGATGGTCGGTGACAGCACACGGGATTTGCAAGCCGCGCGCAACGCGGGCTTTGGTGCGTCAATTGGCGTGTTGACCGGGCCTGCGTGCGCCGGTGAGTTGTCACCGCTTGCAGACGCGGTGTTAGAGAGTGTTGAGCAGGTGCCGGCTTGGCTTGCTGAACAGGCTATTCGATCTGGTCAATAGTGCGTTGGTTGGCTGAGTCCAATGGGGTTTGACACATCTCGAGGTGCAGCCGTCCCCCGGGCGTGTAGGGTTGAGACTCGACCACCATCTCGTCGAGTTCAATGCCAAGGCCAGGCGCAGTGGGTGGCAGAAAATACCCGCCTTCAAATGGCAAGGGCGCCTGCAGGATGGCGTCGTGGAATGCCGTTTGAATGGTTTCGAGAATCAAGAACGCCGGGCTGCTGAAAGCCACGTGCAGTGCCGCGGCATGTGCCACCGGACCGCAGTAAATGTGCGGTGCGATTTGCGCGTTGTAGAGTTCGCACAGCATCGCGATTTTTTTGGTCTCCCAAATACCGCCAGAGCGCCCGATGTCGGGTTGTACGATGCGCACGCCCGCGTCGAGCGCATCGCGAAATTCCATTTTAGTGGTCAGCCGCTCGCCCGCTGCGACGGGTATGGAGGTGGCACGGGCGACCTCGGCGTGGGCCGCCATTTGATCGGGCGGGCAAGGCTCTTCAAACCAGAGAGGATCATAAGGTTCGAGTCGCTTTGCGAGGCGAATCGCCGAGCCTGTGGTCATTTGGCCGTGGGTGCCGACGAGCAGATCAGCGTTGTCACCGACCGCTTCACGCAGACGCTTGATGTTGTATTCGCTGCGCGAGAGCTCGTGCAGGGATAACTCCCGCCCACCCTGAAAACTGTAGGGACCTGCCGGGTCTTGTTTGAGCGCGGTGAAGCCCTGGGCGAGGTAATCCAGCGCGCGTTCGGCTGCGGCGTCGCCGTCGTGGTAGACGTCACCGCCGTGGGTGTTTTGGCCGCCGTGGCGGTCAGCGCCGACGGGGTAGATGTAGGTGTAGGCGCGCAAGCGGTCGTGGAAGCGACCGCCGAGCAGTTGGTAGACCGGTTGCTCGTGCATCTTGCCGAGGATGTCCCACACCGCCATCTCGAGCCCGCTGAACACCCCCATCATGCTGACGTCGGGCCGTTGCGTGAATCCCGCTGAATACACGCGTCGAAACAAGGTCTCGACGCGGTGTGGGTCTTCACCTGCAAAAAAGCGCTCGAAAGTGTCCTCGACCATTTGGCAGGCGATATTGCCTGACACCGGAATGCCGTAACACTCGCCGATGCCTTCAACGCCGTCGGCGGTGGTAACTTTGACCAGCACCCAAAAACTGCCACCAATGCCCTTGGGAGGCACGGTGACCCAGGTCTGTACCGATTGCAGCGTCATGTTGTAGCGACCAGTGTGTAGTGGTGAGAGGAAGCTAGCACGTCATGCCAAGACCGTGTGATGGCAGCCCGCTTGGCTTGCAACAGTGGTGTGGCGGCCTGTCAGTGACCGCGCGTCTGAATGCCGGGGGCAACTGGACGGTGAAACTCGCAGGGTGTGCGGTGCAACCAGTCGGACAGCGTTGCGCGGTGGCCGTCGGATTCGATTTTGATCAAGCGTTTGGCCACGGTGAAACTGATCACGCCCGCAAGCGATGCTGCCAGCGCTTGCCCAGCCATCACACCGTGAGGGCCAAACCAAGCTGCGCCAGCGAAGACCAATGGCAGTGTGAGAAAGAGGTCGCGGCCGACGTTTGCGATAGTGGAGTAGCCCGGGTGACTCATGGCACTGAAGGTCGGGTTTGAGATAAATTGCAAGCCTGACAGGCAGTAGCTGAAGGCTATCACAACGCAATAAAATCGCACCAAGCTCGCCGCGTCTGAGGTCAGCTCGAATGCCGAGATGATCACACCGTTAAGCAGTGCGAGAAGCAGGGCAACGGGCAGCGCGTAACTGAACACATAGCGGGCGGCGGTCAGCAAGGTGTCGCGCACGCGGTCGAGCGCACCCGCACCGACATTTTGCGATGCCACCGGCCCAACTGAGCCCGATAGACCGAACAAGCCCGCAAAGGCGACTGGCGTGATGCGGCCTGTGACACTGGCTGCCGCGACTGCCGCGTCACCAAACTGCGCCATTTGGCTGGTGACAAAGGCCGCGCCGGCTGGCGTTGCGAGGTTGGTGAGCAGCGCTGGGCCAGCCTGCGTTGCCAGAGGTCCGATGTGTTCTCGGCAGCGTGCGACGCTCGGCCGTGCGAGCAGTTGGTATTGCGAGTAGAGCGCGTAGAGCGTCAAGCCTGCAACGGAGAGTCTGGAGGCGACAGAGGCCAGCGCCGCGCCGTCGAGTCCCCAGTCGAAGCCAAAAATAAAAAGTGGGTCGAGTACCGCGTTGACCACACCACCGATCAGCGTGATATTCATCGAGCGCTTGGCGGCGCCCACCACGCGCAACAAGCTTGTCCCCACGATACTGAAAACCAGCACCGGCAAGCTGGCATTGAGAATGCGGAAATAGCGCACAGCGAGATCCAGTGTGTCGCCGGAGGCGCCCAGCATGGACATCAACGGGGTCGCCCACACCAGCGATAACGCGGCGGTCGGCACGGTCAGCGCGATGCCGAGCAACAAGCCGGTGGTGGCGAGGTGGCGCGCTTTGTCTTCTTCGTCTGCGCCAAGCGCTTGGCCGACCAGCGTGCTCACCGCAATCGACAGCGCAATGCAAATCGAGGCCATGAAGAATAGGCCGGCCCCCGCATAGCCGACCGCAGCGGCGAGCGCAGGCTCGCCTAGCAGGGCAATGAAGAACAGGTCGACGAGATCGACCAGGAACAAGCTGCCGATGCCAACGGCGGAGGTTGCCGACAGGGTCAGCAGGTGGCGGCCGATTGGGCCTCGCGTGTACACCGCGTCGGACATGGGCTCTGTCAACCTCTCGCTGTCGTGTGGTGTCGTACCAGTGATGGCGTCGACGCAGACAGGTTGTGTGGCGGTTACCATGGCGTCAAGTGCCAAACCGGAATTCAGTCAGTGGACAGCCCCGAGATCAAGACAGTCGGCACGCAACGTGTGCTCTACGTGATGGCGGCCAAGCCCGAGTACGGCGTGAGTCTCAAAGCGCGTTTTGCGCCACTCTTTACCGGTATTGGTCCGGTGGAAGCCGCGCTGTCTATTGGCGCGACACTCGCGCGGCTGCAAGCGCGCGATCAGCTACCCGATTGGGTGGTGAGCCTTGGTTCAGCCGGTTCGAACACCTTGCCGATGGCGAGCGTGTGCCAGGTTGGCAGCGTCTCCTACCGCGATATGGACGCAAGCGCCCTCGGTTTTGCCAAAGGCCAGACGCCGCTGCTCAATGAGCCGCCGACCGCCACCCTGACAACCTTGCTCGATACCCTGCCCACGGTGCACCTCGCCACCGGCGCCAGTGTGGTCTCAGGCGCGGCCTACGACACCATCCAAGCTGACATGGTGGACATGGAAACTTATGCGATTTACCGCGCCTGCCGTGTGTTCGGGTGTGAGCTTGCGGCGCTGCGCGGGGTGTCCGATGGCTCAGAGCCGCTGGCGGAATTATCAGATTGGACGCGCTACCTCGCGGTGATTGACGAGCGATTGGCCGCTGCCGTGGACCAACTTGAGGCGGTGCTGTGCGCGCGATAGCCGGGGGTGCACGACTTGGCGCTGCAAGCAAACGGCTGTCGCATGCGGCGTCGATATCTTTGAATGCTTGCGTTATGGTGATCCGTAGAAAGGTGTTTCCCGCTAAACACAGCGGATAACGTCAATCTGTTGTCACAATTTTGTGACACTTTGGGTCGAGTGGTACAGCGTGCTCAGAGCTGAGCCCTCAACTGATTTTCTGCAAAGTGCGCGGTACCGACACAAGTCGTTCACCACGAGCGCGCGACACAAGGAGAGAGGATTCGATGCGAGATAAGTACATAGAGGACCAAAAGTCCGGGTTGTTCACTGGCCGGCTCAACCGGCGTGAGTTCATCACGTCGATGGTTGCAGCGGGCGTTGCCTTGCCCACGGCATTGTCACTGTCCAACACCGTCATGGCGGCCACACCCCAGTCTGGCGGCCACTTCCGTCTCGGATACGGCCACGGTTCAACCACCGATTCGCTCGATCCAGCGACCACTGAAAACAGCATGATGACCGGGGTCAACTACGGCTACGCACAGTGCCTGACCGAGGTTGACAGCGACGGCAACTTGATCCCCGAACTGGCTGAAAGCTACGAATCTGCCGACGGCAAGACCTGGATCTTTGCAATTCGCCAGGGCGTGGAATTCCACAACGGCAAGACGCTCGGCCCTGAAGACGTGATTGCCTCCCTGCAACACCACATGGGCGAAGAGTCCAAATCCGCGGCCAAAGGCTTGCTCACCTCGATCGTGAGCATGAAAGCGGACGGCAACAACGTTGTCATCGAACTCGACGCGCCGGACGCGGGCTTCCCCTTCATTGTCAGCGACTACCACCTGCTGATCTTCCCGTCCATGGACGGCAAGGTCGACGCCTTGGCTGGCATCGGCACCGGCCCCTACAAGCTCGAGAATTTTGAAGCGGGTGTCCGCGCCGAGTTCTCCCGCGCGGCCAACTACTGGAAAGCCGGTCGCCAACACTTCGACTCGCTTGAGTTCCTGGCACTGGTGGACACCACTGCTCGCCAGAACGCGGTGATGAACGGTGACGTCGACGCCGCCACCCGCATGGACCCCAAGACCGTTGCACTGCTTGCGCGCGTGCCAACTTTGAACATCCTCGAGCAAGCGGGCACCTTGCACTACACCTTCCCGATGCGCCTCGATGTCGCGCCGTTCGACAACCACGACCTGCGCATGGCAGTGAAGTACGCCATCAACCGCCAAGAGCTTGTTGATAAAATCTTGCTTGGCCACGGTGTGGTCGGTAACGATCACCCGATCTCAACCGCCAACCAATACCACGCGGGCGACTTGCCACAACGCGAGTTCGATCCAGACAAAGTCCGTCACTACGTCAAGAAGGCCGGCATGGAAGGCGCGACCATCCAGCTTTCAGCTTCAGACGCCGCTTTTGCAGGCGCTGTCGATGCTGCACAGCTGATCAAAGCGTCAGCCGCCCAGGGCGGTCTCAACATCGATGTGGTGCGTGAGCCAAGCGACGGTTACTGGTCAAACGTCTGGAACAAGAAGGGCTGGTGTGCCTGCTACTTGGGTGGTCGCCCGACCGAGGACTGGATGTTCAAATCCGCCTACGTCGCCGACACTGAGTGGAACGACACAGCGTGGCGCGAAACAGACGGCGCGAAGAAATTCAACGAGCTCGTGCTGCAAGGCCGTGCCGAGTTGGACGACGCCAAACGCCGCGGCATCTACGCCGAGTGCCAGCAACTCATCTCGGATGACGGCGGTGCGGTTGTGCCGATGTTTGCCAACCACATCCACGCGGTCTCCAAGAAAGTCGCCACGCCTGATCAAGTGGCGGGCAACTGGGAAGCCGATGGCCACAAAGCGTGCGAGCGCTGGTGGTTTGCCTGATCAACGCTTGAGTTGATTGGACTGAAACACCCCGGCTTGCCGGGGTGTTTTTTTTGTGACAGCTAAACGCCGTCGCATTGACCGCAATCACGATGTTCGAGACACTTGTCCCATGGGGCCGCGAGCGCCTCGTGAGGCGTCAGCCACCGCATCGCATCCTGTAAACCGTTCAATACCGGAGGATGCGCCATGGCGTCACCATTTGAAATCCCCCAAAACAACTCGCCCGACTGATCGGCACACCGTCAGCGCCCGTGCTGCTCGACGTGCGCCTCGACGAAGACGTCGCGGCCGATCCCGACCTGATTCCCGGCGGCCGCCAGCTCGCACACACGGACATCGAATCCGCTCTGCCGGCATTGGCTGGGCAATCCGTGGTGGTCTACTGCCAACGCGGGTTGAAGCTGAGCCAGGGCGTGGCTGCGCTGATGCGCGCGCGTGGGGTCAAAGCTGAAGTGCTGGTCGGTGGTCATTTCGCGTGGCGAGATGACGGCCATGATCGGATACCCTTGGCCGCGTTGCCGCCGCGAGACAGCCATGGGCGAACGCGTTGGGTGACCCGTCAGCGGCCGAAAATTGACCGCATCGCGTGCCCGTGGTTGATCAAGCGATTCATTGACCCTGATGCAGACATCCTGTTTGTGCCGGCGTCAGACGTCGCGGCGGTGGCCGATCGCTTCGCCGCTGAGCCTTTTGATATTGACGGTGTTCGCCTTGGTCACGCACCCGGACGGTGCAGCTTCGACGCGCTCTGCGATGCCTTTGGTTTGAAAAATACAGCCCTGGAAGCGCTTGCACACATCGTGCGTGCCGCCGACCTCGGCGACCTTGAGTCGGTGCCACAAGCGGCGGGGTTGTTGGCAGTGTCGCTTGGCTTGTCACGCCTGCACCGCGACGACAACCGCCAGCTGGACGCGGGCATGGTGGTGTATGACGCCTTGTACCGTTGGGCGCGGGATGCGCGTGACGAAGTACACCGTGAGGGGCAAGCGTGAACCGCGTATCAGAGCCGGTGGCGTTCTCCGTTTTCCTCAAGACCTTCTTCAAAATCGGCGTGCTTTCCTTCGGGGGGCCTGCGTCCCAGGTGGCGGTCATGCAACGCGTTGTGATCGACGAGCGTGGTTGGCTTGAGGAGCGTGAATTTCTCTCGGCACTGAGCTTCTGCATGCTGCTGCCTGGACCCGAAGCCATGCAGCTTGCGACCTGGTTGGGGTGGCGGCTGCGCGGCACGGTTGGCGGGGTGATCGCTGGGGTGTTGTTTGTGTTGCCTGGAGCGCTCGTGATGGGGCTGTTGGCCGCGCTCTATGTGCGCTTTGGCACCCTGCCACTGGTGGGTGTGTTGTTCGTCGGGGTCAAGGCCGCTGTGATTGCGGTGGTCATTGGTGCGCTGATCAAGCTCTCAAAGCGTGCCCTTCAAGATGGTTTGTCTCGGGGGCTTGCGGCGACCGCCTTTGTTGCGATGTTTGTCTTCTCAGCGCCGTTTCCCGTTGTGATTCTCGCGGCAGGATTGTTGGGATTGCTTTGGGTTGGGGACGATGCCGAGCCATCACTTGGCAACCATGGCACCGCGTCGGTGTCGAGATCACTTAAGACCGCCGCGGTGTGGGTGGCGGTGTGGTGGACGCCGTTGTTGTTGCTGGCAGCGTTTGACCCGGGCGGATTGCTCTGGCAGCTGGGGCGGTTTTTCTCAACGCTCGCGGTGTTGAGCTTCGGTGGCGCTTACGCGGTTCTCGCATGGTTGGCACAGGATGCGGTGGTGCAATACCAGTGGTTAACCACGGCGCAAATGATTGACGGCCTTGGGTTGGCTGAAACCACGCCCGGTCCCTTGATACTGGTGACTGAGTTCGTGGGTTACGTGGCCGGCAGTGGACAGGGTGGTGTGGGCCTCGCTATTGCGGCGGCGTTGGTGACGCTGTGGGCGACGTTTATCCCGTGTTTTCTCTGGATATTCACCGGCGCGCCGTGGCTCGATTGGGTGTGCCGCCAGCCGCGCTTGACCAGTGCCCTACGCGCGATCACGGCAGCCGTGGTGGGCGTGATGCTCAACCTCTCGGTGTGGTTTGCCGCGCACGTGTTGTTCTCAGAGGTTGTTCAAACAACGCGTTTTGGTACCGCGATGCCGTACCCGAATTGGGCGACGATTGATGCGGCGGTGGTGCTGGTGTTTGTGGTGAGTGCCGTGGCGCTGTTTCGCTTCAGGCTCGGTGTGGTTAGCGTGCTTGGTCTTGCGTGCGCAGTGTCTGTCGCACTGCACCACATGGTTTAGCGTGCTTCGGCAGCCTGGGTTCCCCAGCCGTGCCAATGCGTCTTTCCACCCTTGCAAAATTAAGTTGAAAAGAAGGCAGGCTTTAAGCGCCTGCCTCTGAAATGCCTTAAAGCGTCAGGTCTGTTTACTGTCGTCGACGATGTTCATCGTTGCAAGGCCACTGTTGCCAAGCTCAACTGAGGCGAACGGGCCGCCGTGGCACAGTTGCGCGAGGTCATTGATGTCGGCGGGCGGTGCCTCGGCGAGTATGGTTTTGGCAAACTGCTCGGCGTTGTCTTGTGGCCGGTAGCCAAGGTGGCGTGCGCCGCTGTTGTCGACCGGCGCGCGGTCGTTGTTCGAGACACCGTACACGATTGAGAAGCCGGTGACGGGGGTGTCAATGGCGCGGGTCACCAGCTGGATCAGGTCGTCGTAGCTGAGCCAGGTGCCGAGTGCACGCGCGTTGGTGACTTGCGCGCAGGAGCAGATGCGCAGGCACACGGATTCGATGCCGCGTTTGTCCCAGTACATTCGACCGAGGTCTTCGGCGAAGCACTTGGCGAGTCCGTAGAAGGTGTCGGGGCGGTGTGCGGCGTCGATGCCGATGGTATCCGTTTTGGGGTGCATGCCGACAGCGTGGATCGAGCTTGCGTACACCACGCGGGGGACATGGTTGCGGTGTGCCGCTTCCCAGACGTTGTAGGCGCCGATGAAGTTCGGGCCGAGCAAGGTTTCAAACGGGGCCTCGTCGCCGATCGCGCCGAAATGCACCACGCAGTCCGCGCCCTCGAGCAGGTCGACCATGGCGTCGAGTTCTGTGAGGTCCGCGCGCACGTAGCGTTCGCCTGGGTAACAGCTGCCGATGTCGTCAGCGATGTCGGACGACACCAGTTCGTCACACAGTGTTGTCAGCGGTTCGCGCAGCCAGGAGCCGAGGCGTCCGGCCGCGCCGGTCAGTACGATTTTGGTCATGGTGGTGTCTCAGAGTGATCGAACGGCGTTGCCGATTCGGTGCATGGCGGTTGCGAGGACGGTGTCGTCACAGGCGGTGGAAATGCGAAAGTGG
>CALAMQ010000083.1 GCA_937925815.1 uncultured Granulosicoccaceae bacterium
TTCCCCCGCTGAGATTGAGGCCAAATGGCAGTCCGCCTGGGCCGAGGCCGAAACCTTCAAGGCCGTGCGCAGCGATGACAAGCCCAAGTACTACGTGCTTGAGATGTTCCCATACCCCTCGGGTCGCATCCACATGGGCCATGTGCGCAATTACACGATGGGTGACGTGATCGCCCGGTACAAGCTGGCCACCGGGCATAACGTCCTGCACCCGATGGGCTGGGATGCCTTTGGCATGCCCGCTGAAAACGCCGCGATAGAGCGCGGCAGACAGCCAGCGGAGTGGACCTACGCCAACATCGATTACATGAAGCAGCAAATGCAGGCGCTCGGCTTCGGGTTTGATTGGTCGCGCGAAGTCACCACCTGCAAACCCGATTACTACCGCTGGGAGCAGTGGTTTTTCACCGAGCTGCTCAAGCGTGGCGACGCCTACCGCAAGAAAGGCGAAGTCAATTGGTGTGAGACCGACCAGACCGTGCTTGCCAACGAGCAAGTCGAAGACGGCTGCTGCTGGCGCTGCGGCAACCCGGTCGAACGCCGTGAGATTGCACAGTGGTACTTGCGTATAACCGATTACGCCCAGGAACTGCTTGACGGGCTCGACACCATTGACTGGCCGGAGATGGTCAAGACCATGCAGCGCAACTGGATCGGGCGCTCTGAAGGGGTTGAATTCGACTGGGCGCTGCCTGCGCAAGACGCAACGATCCGTGTCTACACCACGCGCCCAGACACCATCATGGGCGTGACCTTTATGGCCGTCGCCGCCGAACACCCGGTCGCGCGCGCCGTTGCTGCTGAGAACCCCGAGGTTGCGGCTTTTGTCGCCGAGTGCAAAAGCACTGGCACCTCGGAAGCGGTGATTGAGAAGCTTGAGAAAAAAGGCGTGTCGCTGGGGGTCAACGTGACCCACCCGGTCACCGGCGAGCCTGTGCCAGTGTGGGTGGGCAACTACGTGCTCATGAGTTACGGCGGTGGCGCGGTCATGGGCGTGCCCGGCCACGATCAGCGCGACTACGAATTCGCGAAGAAATACGGCATCGATATCAAGCAAGTTGTCGACAACGCTAGCGAGTCAGTTGACATCGAAACTGAGGCTTACATTGCCAAGGGCGGCACTGTGCTCATCAATTCGGGCGACTTTGACGGGCTCGACTTTGAGCAGGCGCTAGAGAAGACGGCGGATTACTTGGTCGAGCACGCCAACGGAGAGCGCAAGGTCAACTACCGCATGCGCGATTGGTTGGTGTCGCGTCAGCGCTACTGGGGTACGCCGATTCCAGTCATTTATGATGACGCCGGTGAGGCGTATCCAGTGCCCGCTGAAGACTTGCCAGTGGTGTTGCCTGAGGATGTGCGCTTTGAAGGTGTCACATCGCCCTTGCAACGCGACCAAGATTTCCTGAAAGCGACCTTGCCAGACGGGTCTGCTGGCCGGCGCGAAACCGATACCTTTGACACCTTTTTTCAGTCGAGCTGGTACACCGCCCGCTACTGCAGCCCGGGTGCAGACAGCATGCTCGACGAGCGCGCGAATTATTGGCTTTCGATTGACCAATACATCGGCGGCATCGAGCACGCGGTGATGCACCTCTTGTATTTTCGCTACTTCCACAAGCTCATGCGCGACATGGGGTTGGTTGAGTCTGACGAGCCTGCCTTGCGCTATTTGCCGCAGGGCATGGTGGTCTCAGAGACCTTCTACCGCGAGAGTGCGAGTGGCAAGAAGACCTACTTTGCGCCCAATGAAGTCGAACTCGAACGCAATGACAAAGGCGCGGTGACAGGGGCAACTTTGCTCGCAGATGGCGAGACTGTGTCGGTTGGCAAAATTCAGAAGATGTCGAAGTCGAAGAACAATGGCGTCGACCCGCAAGAGATGATTGACCGTTACGGTGCTGACACCGTGCGGTTGTTCACCATGTTTGCGTCACCGCCAGATCAGTCACTTGAATGGAAGGAAGCGGGTGTGGAGGGCATGCACCGTTTCATCAAGCGGTTGTGGCGCGCGGTTCACGCGCATGTAGAAGCCGGTCTCGATGGCGTGCAGTCGCTCGACGCGAGCGCGCTCAACGACGCTGAAAAAGCCTTGCACGCAAAGACCCACGCCACGATCAAGAAAGTCTCAGACGACATCGGCCGACGCTACACCTTTAACACAGCCATCGCTGCGGTCATGGAATTGATCAACGATGTCAGCAAGTTCAGCGGTGAGGGCGCAAACGCTCGGGCAGTCACGCACGAGGCGCTGTGCGCAGCGGTGACCTTGCTCTCGCCGATCACGCCGCACACCTGTCACGGTCTGTGGCAAGCGCTCGGCGGCGAGGGCGTTGCAGTCGATCTGCCGTGGCCGGTCGCCGATGAATCAGCGTTGGTCTCGGATTCGGTGACGCTGGCGGTGCAAGTCAACGGCAAAGTACGTGCACAGATTGTTGTGCCCGCTGACGCAGACAACGGAGCCATCGAAGCGCTCGCGCTCGGAGACGAGAGCGTGCAGCGTCACACCGACGGCAAGACCGTGCGCAAGGTGATCGTGGTCAAAGGCCGTTTGGTGAATATCGTCGCCAACTGATCTGTCAGCTGCCGTAACAGCGGGTTCCGCGCGCGACACGGTGTCGCGCGCGGCCCTTCAGCCGCTTGGCGATGCTTGCAGCCAGAGCACAAGCCGGGTGTGGATCAGAAGCACTGGCTGTGGGCTGGTGTTCAAGTTTAACCAAACTTGCATTAATAGCGGGCTTCTGCCCGGCAACAGCGATTTCGCAAGAGCACTACAGCGTGCGAATGTTGAGCGTCCAGGCATCCTAAGTCGATGGATTTTCAACTGGGCAATTGGCGCCTGTGCGCAACACCA
>CALAMQ010000084.1 GCA_937925815.1 uncultured Granulosicoccaceae bacterium
TGCCAATTCTTGCAGGAACGCGGTTTTGTGATCGAGCATGTGCACCCGCACGCGGGTGATGTGCTCGGCACGCCGCAGCCGAATGTGGCGGGCTCCATTGTCTACGGTGGTGGGCAGAATGTCACGGAGTTGGACTCCCATCCTTATCTCAAAGATGAGATGCAGTGGATCACGGATTGCCTGGCGAGCGACACCCCCATATTAGGCATCTGTCTAGGCGCGCAACTGCTTGCGCATGCCCTCGGGGCTCGTGTTTACAAGCCCGAGCGCGGTGACTGTGAGTTTGGCTACTACCCGATCTACCCGATTGCGGAGGACAGCTTTGTGCCGGCGGGCTTGCACGTGATGGAGGCTCACTATGAAGCTTTCGACTTGCCAGCCGGTGCGGTGCACTTGGCGCGCAGCGAAGCCTTTCCCAACCAAGCCTTTCGCGTCGGAGAGCAGGCATATGGGGTGCAGTTCCACCCCGAGGTGAACACCGAGGTCTTTCGCGAATGGCAAGCGGACTCCTGGGTGGAGAGTTTCTACAACACAACAGGCAGCCAGAGTGAAGTCGAAATGCTCGACTTGCATTATCGCCACAACGCATCGCAAGTTGCGTGGTTTTGTCAGTTGCTCGGTAAGCTCTTTGGCAGCCCAACCGAATGCGGTGCAACCGCCTAAGCCGCACGAAGGAGTACCGGTTCAGTTTGTCTGGCAGGCTCTCAACAGCTGCAGTGGGATGATCTCGGTTGCGATCTCGTGCGTGGCCTCAAGCTTGACTGGCGGGGCCACACCGGCCTCATAGGCCTCCAGCCAGCGCAGTGCGCACAGGCACCAGCTGTCACCCGCCTTCAAGCCTGGGAAGTGGAATTCCGGTCGAGGTGTTTGTAGATCGTTGCCCTGGGAGCGGGTGTAGTCGAGGAACGCATCAGTGATGATGGCACAGACCACGTGCTTGCCGTGATCCATCGCGTGGGTTCGGCAATAACCGTCTCTGAAAACGCCGGTGATGGGGTCCATGCAGCAGACTTGAAGCGGGCCGCCGAGCACGTTTTTGACGTCTTCGTTCATTGCGGTGGCGGGTTAGCCGGCGTGCGGTTTTTGTGTTCGAGACAGGCTGTGATGAACAGCAGCGTCCAAGCGAGCATCAAACTCACCCCGCCAAACGGCGCCAGTAAGAGAAGGTCTTCGATGCCGAAGGTCACAGACACATACATGCTGAAGCTGAACAACACCGTGCCCACCACAAACATCGCGGCACTCCATTTCAGCGCTGGTGCCTGTGCAAGTGGCGCTTCGCTGTGCAAAAACAGCCCGAGCGCGAGGGTCACAACGGCGTAGACCTGGTTGTAGCGCACGGCGGTCATCAGGAAGCGAAAGTGCTCCTCACTGATGGCGGGGCGCAGTGCGTGCTCTGCGTAAGACCCGAAGGCGACGGATGCAAAGCCGAGCAGGCACGCTGACATCAAGATCATGAAGGGGTTTCCGAGTTTGCTGCAATTTGACAATGCGCCAGCCGTTTGAAGCGCCAATTTGCAAAGGCGTTATAGACGGCATTTGCGATTTGTCGCACGCCTGGTAAAGCCACGACGGCGGCCAGCATGCGCCAGCGGTCAAGCTGACGCCACAGTAAAATGAACGCGTCCACACCGACGTGAAGTTGCCCCGTGGCATCGAGGGCGTGCAGCCGCCGCAGGCCGTCGGCGAGACTCACGCCTTCTTGCTCGAGCGCCGTCGCCGACTCGGTAATGTCCTGCCAGTCAAACACACCGCTTGGTGCAATCTCACGGTAGTGGTTGATCTCTTTGGAGCACAGACCGCACTTGCCGTCGTAGAACACGGTGATCATGTTGTTCTCAGTTGGGAGAGTTGGTGAGTTGGCGCCGCGCTAAGCGGCACGGGCTTCGGCTGATTAATTCAACCGAAGTTCCCGTTGACAGGCAGTTGCTGTATTCAGCGCGCCTGATTGTGCATTTTGGCACGGACGCGTTGAGAGCGAGTATGTCAGAGCGCGGCGGCCAAAGCCTCAATCCGCGATGACGCTGCGGTGGTGGTGGCCGCCGTGGCCGCGCCGTTGTCGTCCAAGGTATCCGCGATGGCGTTCACCAGAGCTGAGCCCACGATCACGCCCTCTGCAATGTCACCCACGGCTTTGGCCTGCTCTGGCGTGCTGACCCCGAAGCCCACACACACGGGTAGGTCGGACTTGGCTTTTATGGTGTTGATGTTCTGTTGCACGTGGCTCATGTTGGGTTTGGCGGAACCGGTGACACCGGCAAAAGAGATCACGTAGACAAAACCCGATGCGCCGTCGAGCACGCTCTCGATGCGGGCTTCATCTGAGGCGGGGGTGACAAAGCGGATCAACGCGAGGTCTGCTTCTTCGGTGTACGGGCGCATCTCGTGGTCCATCTCCGGTGGCAAGTCGCAGACAATGAAACCGTCGATGCCTGCATCCGCCGCGTCGCTGACGAATTTCTCGACACCGTAGCTGTAAATCGGGTTGTAGTAGCCCATCAGCACAACGGGGATGTCGGGGTCGATCTCGCGGATGGCACGCACCACTTCAAAGGTTTTTTGCGTGTCCTGGCCGCCCGCCAGCGCGCGGTTTGACGCAGCCTGGATACTCGGGCCGTCGGCGACCGGGTCGGAGAAGGGCATGCCCACTTCGATCAGATCAGCGCCTGCCGCGACGGCGTTCTTGAATATCTCAATGCTGGTTGCGAGGTCGGGGTCGCCGGCGCAGAGGTACGGAATCAGCGCTGAACGGCCCTCAGACTTGAGCTGTGCGAAGCGGGTTGCAATACGGTTCATGGTCAGAGCTCCACGCCGAGTGCGGCGCCGACGGTGAAGACGTCTTTGTCACCACGGCCGCAGAGGTTCATGAGGATGATGTGGTCTTTGGGCAAGGTCGGCGCCACTTTAATCACGTGCGCGAGCGCGTGCGCGGGCTCGAGCGCGGGAATGATGCCTTCGAGACGGCTCAGCAGTTGGAAGGCTTCGAGCGCCTCATCGTCCATGGCCGGCACGTATTGCACGCGGTCGATATCGCGCAACCAGCTGTGCTCGGGCCCAATGCCTGGGTAGTCGAGGCCAGCCGAGATGCTGTGGCCCTCTTCAATCTGGCCGTCGCTGTTCTGCAGCAGGTAGGTTCGGTTGCCGTGCAACACGCCCGGGCGACCGGCGGTCAGCGAGGCGCAGTGCTCGTCACCCTCGAGGCCTTTGCCGCCAGCTTCAACACCGACGATCTCGACGTTCTCGTCATCGAGGAAAGGGTGGAACAGGCCGATGGCGTTTGAACCGCCGCCGACGCAGGCAACCACGGTGTCCGGTAAGCGGCCTTCCATCTCGACAATCTGCTCTTTGGCTTCGTTGCCGATCACTGACTGGAAGTCACGCACGAGTTCGGGGTAGGGGTGGGGGCCTGCCGCGGTGCCAATGATGTAATAGGTGTCGTGCACGTTGGTGACCCAGTCGCGCAGCGCTTCGTTCATCGCGTCTTTGAGCGTGCCCGCGCCTGAGGTGACCGGGTTGACCTCGGCGCCGAGCAGCTTCATGCGGAAGACGTTTGGCGCCTGGCGCTGTACGTCAGTTGCACCCATGTAGACGTGGCAGGGGTAACCAAAGCGCGCGGCGACGGTGGCGGAGGCGACGCCGTGTTGGCCCGCGCCGGTCTCAGCGATGATACGGGTCTTGCCCATGCGCTTGGCGAGCAAAATCTGGCCGAGGCAATTGTTGATCTTGTGGCTGCCGGTGTGGTTCAGCTCGTCGCGTTTGAAGTAGATCTTCGCGCCGCCGAGGTGCTCGGTCAGGCGCTCGGCGAAGTACATCGGGCTCGGGCGGCCGGTGTAGTGACGGTGCAAGTTGGCCAGCTCTTCGTGGAAGCTCGGGTCGGCCTTGGCGGTGGTGTAGGCGTCTTGCAGTTCGTGGATGTTCGGGATCAGCGTCTCGGCGACAAATTGCCCACCGAACTGGCCAAACATGCCGAGGTCGTCGGGGCCGCTGCGCAGCGAGTTGGAGCGTTCTGTTGCGGACATGGGGGTCACCTTGTTGGCGTTGGATGGGAGTATTTGACGCCCATGAATGGGTATAAGTACAGTATTGGGTTGTACCAATTTGATCGAAAAAATAGTGATTTCAGCCGATTTATGTGATTTTCTGGGATAAACTTGTTCCCATGCAGCCGCTCTACCAAAGCCTCGCCCGACAGATTGCCCAGGAGCTTGGCAGCGGCGGCGTTGCGCGCGGCACGGCGCTGCCGGCGGAGCGATTACTGCTGCAACGCTACAAATGTGGGCGCAACACGCTCAGGCGAGCGCTGGCTGTGCTGCGCGATGAAGGGCTGATAGAACAGGGTCAGGGCCGTGTTGCGCGGGTGGCGGCAGGTGCATTGACCAAATCCCTGTCGGACCTTGCCGACTTCCACAGCTACGCGCGCGCGCGCGGGGTCACACCGCGCACCGATGTGCTGTCCTTTGAAGAGACCCGCGGCACCTTGCAGACCGATATTCACTTTGGCTCGGGGGCGAGGCCCTGGTGTCTCAAGCGGCGGCGTGCGCTAGACCGCCAGGTGGTGGTGTACCAAGAGGCGTGGCTGCCGGCTGAAGTGGGCGCGGCGGTGGCGCGCGGTGATTTACACGATGACTCGCTCTACCGCTTGCTCGATCTGAAACTCGGCTGGCGCGTCAGCGGCGCGCGCGACACAGTGTCGGCCGGGCACAGCGAGCCTGAGGTGCGCGAGGCCTTTGGCGCGTCTGGGCCGGATGTGGTGGTGTGCGCAGACCGCCAGGCCTGGTTGCCAGACGGGCGCGTGGTGGAGCTCTCGCGCAGTTTTGTGCGGCCAGAGTTCTTTCGTTTCACGGCGTCCACCGGGTCGGCACCGGGCGCACCAGCTGGCGTCTAAGTATTTGCAACTTCAGGGCAGTGCGGCGCCGTCGTACACCTCGAACGGCAGGTGTGACGCATCCACTTGATCGAGGCAGCCGATGTTGATGCGGTAGCTGTCCGGTTGCGATGCGGGGTGGTGGAACGGGTAAATCCCGCACCGTTTGCAGAAATAGTGGGTCGCCGTCTGATCACCGAAGCGGTAGTGCGCCAACGCGTCGCCAGTGACCGTCAGCTTGAACGCAGCTGGTTCCAACGTGAACGCCGTCATGGTCGCGCCCTTGCGCTCGCACAGCGAGCAGTTGCAGCGCAGGCCTGCTTGAATCGGTTCGCTCTCGAACGCGAAGGTCACGGCGCAGCAATGGCAGTGTCCGGTGTATTGCATGGCTGGCACTCCTGCGTGGGTTGTTGCCACATTGCGTTTAGACGCTCGGTCTACCGATTGTTGCGCTGAGTTGAATTGACTTCAAGCGGGGTTGCGTTTGCACCTCAGAAAGTGGAGCGGTGGTGTGGCACCGCAACCTGAGTTGCGGTTGCCACTGAATCAGTACGGCTTTCATGCGTTGAGCCGCGGATCCCCGGTTGCCCAGGCGATACCATCGCCGCGATCGAGATTGTCGAGGTGCGCCATGTGTTCTGGCGACACGCTGAAGCCGTCGAGATCAATGTTCTCGCGCAGGCGCTCGAGATTCAGGCTGCGCGGCAACACGGCATAGCCCTTCTGCACGCCCCAGCGCAGCAGCAGCTGTGCCTCGGTCACGCCGCATTGTGCTGCGATGTCAGCAAATACGTGTCCGTCGGTGCGCATCGCCTCGGTCTTGGCGCTGTCTTGCCCGGGCTCCGTGCGCCAGGTGGAGAGCGGGGCGAGGCTGCTGTAGGCGATGGGTGCGATGCCGTGTTGTTGCATGACTGCGAGCAACTCGGGCTTTTGTGACCAGGGGTGTAATTCGATTTGGTTTGCGTCCGGCATCGGCAGGCCGGCGTCGTGAATTTCCATCAGGTGCTCGGGGTTGTAATTGCTGACGCCGATCGCGCGCGCCTTGCCCTGCGCCTGCAATGCCACGAGCGCCTTCCATTGCGCCACGCGCTGTGGTCCGCCGTAGGGGGCATGGATCAGGTAGAGATCGACGTAGTCAAGACCAAGTCTCGCGAGTGAGGCCTTGCATTCTGATTGCGTCTGGGTGCCATCGCGTGGTGCGTCGCCCCACGCAGCGTTACCGGGCCACAACTTCGTTGTCACAAACAGATCAGATCGGCTTAGCCCTGCGTCTGCCAGGCCCGCTGCGATGCCGCGTCCAACGGCTTCTTCGTTTTGGTAGGCTGCGGCGGTGTCGATGTGTCGGTAGCCGTTGGCAATGGCCGTGCGAACAGCCCCTTCGGTGTCCTCGGGTGAAATCAGGTAGGTGCCGTACCCCACCGCGGGGATCGTGCTCTCGGCGTTCAATGGAAATCGGGTCGTCAATTTCGCCATGGCGTGCTGCCTCGGTTGAGTGTGGCGATCATCCTATTCGCCGAGCGGGTGCCATATCTGCCCGATTGTCCGGGTCACTTGCCCAATCCTGCGGCATCGTGCACACAGCTGTGCTTGCCGATTACACTGGCTCCAGTTCTTCAGAGGATGTGTCATGGAGTCTGTCAACGCCTTGCAGCGTGCCGCGCAGGAATTATTGCGCGACGAGAGCGCACAGCTTCCCGGCTTGCAGGTGTTGAGAAGCACTCGCACGACACCCATTGATGCGGTCGTCTACCACCCGGTTGTCTGCTTGATACTCCAGGGTGAGAAAGTCGTGTCTTCCGGTACGCACAGTGTCACCTTGTCAGCCGGTCAGGCCTTGTTGGTGAGCCACGACCTGCCGGTGGTGTCGAAAATCACCCGTGCCAGCGCACGCCAGCCCTACCTCGCGTTGGTGTTATCACTGGATATGGCGCTTGTGCGCAGTGTGGGGGAGTCGATCGGGGATCGACTGTCATCGGCGTCGGCATCGCAAGTGCTCAGCCGTCACCAGATTGAATCGAATTGGTGCGAGCCACTGATGCGGTACCTCGAGTTTCGGCATGACCCGCTGGAACTCGAACTGCTCGGGCCAGCGGTGATGCGTGAGTTGGTGTTTCGGTTGCTGGTGTCACCGATTGGCGGCATGCTACGCAACCGTCTTCATGCCGGCAGCCACGCCAACCGGATCGCACAAGCCATCGCCCACTTAAAGCGGGAATTTCGAGTGAGGCTTACCGTGGCCGATCTCGCCGCTGTGTCCAATATGAGCGCCTCTTCGTTTCACGAACACTTCAAAGCGGCCACGGGTACAACACCCTTGCAATTTCAGAAAGATCTTAGGTTGATCGAGGCGCGCACACAATTGGCCGGGGGTGAGGGGTCTGTATCTCAAGTGGCATTTGATGTGGGCTACGAGAGCGCAACCCAGTTCAGTCGCGAGTACGCACGTAAATACGGTGCGCCGCCAAGTGCGGATCTGCCACGTCCACACTTGGATATGTCGGCAAACCCTGCTTGATGATCTCCGGCGCCGCACGCGGTACCAAAGCCCTCGCACAGCTGCATATGCGTGCAGCTTGTGCGCGCAACTGACTTTGAGCTTGCGGTGCCTTGCCCGATGCAGTGCAGATCAATGCGATATAGTAATCACCGTGATCCAAATTCTTCCTTTTCGATGTCACCCTAGGAGGCACTATGGCAGACGCGGTATCCACGTTTTTTGACGCTTGGCAACTCGACTCGTCCGATGCAAGGCTTGAAAAGCTGAACGCATCGCTGGCACCCACAATCCGGTACGACGATCCGCGCACGACCGAGACTGTGGTTGGGATTGAGGCGCTTAATGAGTACGTTGGGATGTTCAGTGCCAATGCACCAGGGTGGACTGCCAAGGTGATCTCGACTGATGAAACCGCCGGTACGTTGCGTGCCACAGTTGCTTTTGGTGGTATGGGTCCAGATGGTGGCGAGATGGTGCAGCATGGCCAGTATTTCGTTGAAATGGACGGCGATACCATCGTTCGAATGGTCGGCTTTGTTGGCACGGGCGCACCGGCTTAAGCAGTCGCTCCATAGCGCCCCAGGTGGCCTTGCCAGTTTGGTTGGCGGGGCTTTACACCGTCTTTACATTTTATTCGGGTGGCGTGGAATGCAAATTGCGCGGTAGTGGTTATTGACCACTGATTGACCGGGAATTGACGCATGCGCCACACGTACCTTGAACGCCTGCTTGTTGTGGGCGCATCTTTATGGCTCACGGCGTGCGATCCGGTGAGCACTCGCGTGACACTCGACGATTTCAGCGCTGTCGATACTGACGCGCAGTATTCCGTTGGTGACGTGATTCAACTCAGTGTTGGCGCGACAGCTCTTGACGGCGACACCACGGTCGGCACGGTGGAAGTGTACCGTTCTGAGGATGCGGATATTACGTTCTCGGACTCCCACCTTGGCACGTATTCGATACTCGATGTGTCAACAACCAGTGTGGCCACCGCCACTTTGTCTGTTGCAACCGGTGGCTGGGAGCCTGGAGAGTATGTGCTTGCAGCGTGTGAGGTACATGTCAACACCACGCCCTCGGAGCAGTGCGAGACGCTTTCTGTGACGGTTTTGGCCTCAAGCACGTTAATCGGTCTGGTGCCGGATGCTCTGTTGGTAGACCGCGACATCATCATCGCCGACGCGAACGGTGAAGAACTCATCGCGATGGGTCAAGTGCTCGAATTCGATGACGATGCAACAGACGATTACAGCGTCGCGATCTACCTAAGTGAGTCTGTTGTACACGACGACAGCACAGTCCAGGTTGGGTTCTACACCGTTGCCAACGGCACTACGCCCTGGCGGGTTGACCTCGATGCCTCAAGCTGGAATGCCAACGTCGACCTATTCCTCTCGGCGTGTTGGGCAAATGGCGGACTCGCCAATAACCTCACAGACTGCTATCACCTCGCCCATCCCGTGGCGGTGATTCGCTGAAGCGTCAAAACGCCATTCGACCAAAGAGATTGGAAAACGGCGCCATTGCGGTGGTTTGCCAGGCTGGTCGCTGAGACAGCGCCTTGACCCAGCGTTGCACCGCAGGTGGCGGATCGACTGGGAGGCCCATGTTGAGGTAGCGGTGGAAACCGATGCCGCAACACACATCAGCAAGTGTGATTGTGTCGCCACACAGCCACGTTGAATTGTTCAGTGTGTGTTCAAGGGTGTGCAGGTGTTTGGTGCAATGCTCGGCGGCGGTTGTGATGGCGTCGCGGTTGTGTGCGTCTACCGGGCAGCGGTAGAAAGCCCAGAAGAGATCGATAAACGCCGGCTGCCAGTGCGCGAGTTCCCAGTCTAGCCAGGCGTTGAGTTCGGCGCGGGCGAGTGGGTCGCGCGGCCACCATGCAGTATCTGGTTGCTGTTCAGCGAGGTAGCGGCAGATGCTATTTGATTCCCATAAGCACGCGCCGTCAATTTGCAGCACCGGTATGCGGCCCGCAGGGTTCAACGCGCGAAACGCCTCGGTGTCCAGATCCCCAGGTATGCTGCCGATGTCACGGTGTTCAAAAGTGAGTTTCAACTCCAACAACAGGCAGTGCACCTTCATCACGTTGTAGGCGTTGGCGCGTCCCCACAACACAATGCTCATGCTGGCCACTGCGGTGCGTGGCTGCCTAGGCGCTGTGGCGCACGCCATCGCCACGGCGTGCGGCTGAGCGAGAGCGGCGGCGCGAGAGAGGAGAGGGTGCCAAACTCCGATTCGGTTGATATCAGGCAGCTAGAAATGTGCTCACGTTCAGTGTTGCTCGCGATGGGGGCGGGCTCGTCACCGACCGCGTCGTGCTGGGTGTGCAACCAATTGGCCGTGCGGGCGAGCGCGAGATCGGCGTTGTATACGCCGTCTCCTTGCTCGCGCAAAGTGAGCGCGCGTACGGCCGCCACGGCAGCAAAGCAGCCTGTTAAGTAGTCGAGCGGCTGACACGGTAATCGCACCGGATCTCCTCCGACTGTCGGCGCGCGAGCGAGGCCAGTTGGCGCTTGTACCAGGCTGTCGAAGCCGCGTTTGCCAGCCCAGGGTCCACGGTCGCCGTATGCGGAGACGCCGATGTGAATCAGTCGAGGGTGCTTGGCTTGTAATTGAGATCGGCCGTAACCGAGCACTTCAAGCGCGCCCGGCCTGAAACCGTCTATGACGATATCCGCCTCGCTGAGCAAACGGTCGAGATTTCGCTGTCCAGCTGGCGTTCGCAAATCCAAATGGCAGCTGATTTTGCTGTAGCCAGTGTCGATGGCGAGGCTCTCAAAGGTCGGCAAGTGATCTGCGCCAACGCGCATGACCGTGGCACCGTTCTCAGCGAGCGTGCGGCCTGCCATGGGGCCTGCGAGGACGCGGCTGAAATCGAGAACGCGCACACCGGACAGCGGCTGTGCACCCACCTTGAGTGCGCCACCCGGTGTGTCGAGAGCGCGGTGCAGATCAATGACAGGGCTCGCGTCAAGTGCGACACGTTGCGGGTGTTGCCACCACGCCTCACGGTCTCGGAGCATGCCAACGCAAAGTCCTCTGTCTGAAGCCTGTGTTTCAAATTCTTCAGCGTGCCAGTTGCGCAATGCCGCAGCGACTGCATCGCGGTTATCGTCACAGCCGAGCAGGGCCAAGGTGCCAATGCGATGATGTTGGAAATTTGAGTGTAAGTAGACCCAGCGATTGTCGCCGGTCTTGTAATATCCGGTAAGTGGGTCCCAAGACGTCGGTGCGCGCCCGTCAATAGTCAGAAAATCCGCTGAGCGCATGGCGAGAGACGCGTGTCGTCTTGAGAGCGTCACGCGTTGATGTGGACCACCGCGCGCGCGGTGCAAGGCGTCAAGCGCGAGTCCCAACGCGGCAAAGGCGGCGGTGGCCACGTCAGCTGTGGGCAGCGTGCCTGCAATCGCGGTTTCGTTTGAATTGATATCAAGTTGGTTGAGGTCCGGTTGCCAATTCAGGGATTGGCAAAGAGGCGTCAGGATGGTTTCAATGGCACCGTTCATCGTCCGCTCCGCTTGATCTCATCGCAGTCTACGCCGCGCACTCTGCGCACGGCAGGTATACTCACTATTGATCACTTTATCTGTTGGGAATTGCGCTCGAGATGGCGTTGATTGAACTGGACAATCTGGAGCAACAGGCCGTTTGCAACGGCCAGCGCGAGACCCTAGGTGACGCCGAATTTGCGTGTCTTGGCAAGCTGCTTCGCTACCCTGACGAGGCGCTGTCCCGCGAAGAACTGAAAATGGCGGCGGTCGCTGACACCGCCACCATGACCGACCGCAAGCTCGACGCGACCATGCAAAAAATCGCCAAGGCCTTGATTGCACTGTGGCCGACGTATCCGCTGGTTCGCTTTGTTTTCCCAGACAGTTACCTCTACACCGAAAAGCCGCCGAAAAAGAAACCCGAGTAACAAAAAAGGCGTTTTTGCTCCCAGATTCTGGCACCTGACCGGTCAGGCGGTGCAGGCGAAGGCGAGCGGCTGCACTGCCCATCTGCGTAGTTTTACGCAGAGTAAATTACCCAGTTCTGCCGATTTTCGCGCCGCCCATTACGCACTATTCTGCATCGCCCCACCAGTCCTGAGTGATGTTGATGATGAAGAAATGGGTATCTGCCGCGGTCGTTGGAATCGCGTTACTTGGCAGTGGCGCGAGCTTCGCCGCTGAAATCGAACTCAAGCTGGCCCACACCTGGCCCAAGGGTTTTCCGTTGTTCGGCACCTCCGTTGACGACTACGCAGCGCTTGTCTCGGAGTTGTCTGATGGCCGCATCGAGATCGAAGTTGACAGCCGTAACAAACACAAGTCGGCCTTCGGTATTTTTGATTTCGTCAAATCTGGCCAATACGATATCGGCCAGTCGGCGTCTTACTATTACGGCGGCAAAGACCCCGATACGCTGTTCTTCACCACCATGCCGTTTGGCATGACCGCCGCTGAACAGACTGCGTGGTTCTACGAGGGCGGTGGACTCGAGCTTGCCAACGAGGTGTATGCCAAGCACGGTGTCGAAGTGATGCCCGGCGGCAACACTGGCATGCAGATGGGCGGGTGGTTTCGCAAAGAGATCAACACCGTCGACGATCTCAAAGGCCTGAAAATGCGCATTCCGGGTTTCGGTGGCAAGGTCATGGCGGGCGTCGGTGCGGTGCCAACCAACATCCCGGCGGGCGAGCTCTTCCAAGCGCTAGAGCGCGGCACCATCGACGCGCTCGAATGGGTTGGGCCGTCGCTCGACCTGCGCATGGGTTTCCACAAGGTTGCGCCTTACTACTACAGCGGCTGGCACGAGCCGAGCACTGAACTCATGTACTTTTTCAACGCCGAGAAGCTCGCGTCTTTGC
Organism: uncultured Granulosicoccaceae bacterium; assembly: GCA_937925815.1. Classification (GTDB taxonomy): domain Bacteria; phylum Pseudomonadota; class Gammaproteobacteria; order CALCKW01; family CALCKW01; genus CALCKW01. The sequence continues at coordinate 12,223 of CALAMQ010000084.1, forward strand.
CTGGATGGGCGCAGTCGGTGTTGCGCAACGCCGCCAAACTCACAGCCTACAACATGAGCACTGAAACCTTCGATGCAAGTGCCACCAACTGGTCGCAGATCAGCGAGCAGTACCCGGATGTGCAGGTGAAGCAGTTTCCGAGTGAAGTTATCGAGGCACTGCGTGCGTCCAATGCCAGCTTGATCGAGGCAGAGGTTGCGCGAAGTGAATTAGCAGCACGCATTGTTGCGTCGCAGCAGGCCTATCTCGAAAAAGCACGGGCGTGGACAGAAATCGGCGACAAGCTGTTCCTGGACTCTATCTCCCAATAAACCGGGTTGACCACCAACACGCTTGACGAGGCGGCCGCACTGGCCGCCTCACTTTTAACGGGGATAACACTGTGAATCTCGTAAGCCGTGTCATTGCGGGCATCGATGCCGTGATGGATCTGACCGGGGCTGTGGCCAGTGCCCTGTTGATCGCGCTCGCCGGTGTGCTCGCCTACAACGTGGTGGCGCGTTACGCCTTCAGTGCGTCGTCCATTGCATTGGAGGAACTGGCCTGGCATTTCTACTCCGCGATCTTCCTGCTCGGCCTGTCATACGCGCTCAAGTCCGGTTCGCATGTCAGAGTGGATCTGATCTTCGAAGGGCTGAGCGCACGCACCCGCGCGTACATTGATCTCGGTGGCTGCCTCGTTTTTCTGTTGCCGTTGTGCGCAGTGGTGATGGTCTCCGGCTGGCACTTCACACTTGATGCATGGGGTTTTGGTGAGCGCCCGGACGGCCTGCTTGCTCAACTCCAACAGGCGTGGGAGTCGGGCATCGGTGAGAAGTCGCAAGACCCCGGTGGTTTGAACAATCGCTGGGTGATTAAAGGCGTCATTCCGCTCTCATTCGCATTGCTCTTTCTCGCGGGCATTGCCCACGCGCTTCGACAAGTACACATTCTGCGCGGCGAATCTGACACACGCGAAGTGGAGGCCAGCCAGTGACCGGGGTTGCAATATTTATTGTTGCGCTACTCGCGCTGATGATCGGTTTTCCGGTCGCGTTCACTTTTGCAGGCATTGGCATCCTCTTCGTTTGCCTGTTTGCTGAACCGAGCCAGCTTGCGCAGATTCCCTACCGGATTTATTCCAACATGGGAGACAACGGCGAGGGAATCGTGCTGATGGCCATTCCCTTGTTCATTTTCATGGGACTGATCTTGCAGCGCACCAAGCTCTCCGAGCAGTTGCTTGAATCCATGGGTCGCCTCTTTGGCGGCATTCGTGGCGGGCTTGCGATTTCGACCGTGCTGGTCGGGGCGGTGCTCGCCGCATCCACCGGTGTTGTCGGCGCGAGCGTTGTCGCGATGGGCCTGATATCACTGCCAGTCATGCAGCGCTACGGTTACGATACGGCGCTCTCGACCGGCACCATTTCGGCGTCCGGCACCTTGGGCCAACTGATACCGCCGTCGATCGTGCTGATCATTCTCGGCGATGTACTTAACGTACCCGTTGGTGACTTGTTTCGTGCGGCAGTGGTGCCCGGCCTGGTCCTGATCGGCAGTTACATCGCTTACATTCTGGTGGTGTGCCAGCTCAAGCCGTCGCTCGCACCGCCGATCCCGCTCGGTGAACACGAACACGACCGCCTTGCAGTGGTGCGCCAGGCTCTCTGGGCTGTTGTGCCGCCGCTCGCGTTGATCTTGATCGTGTTGGGTTCAATTTTCAGCGGCGTTGCTACGCCGACTGAATCCTCGGCGTTGGGCTGCGTCGGCGCGGCGTTGCTCGCGGCCCTGTACGGGAAATTCAACCTCACGGTGCTGTGGGAGAGTGCGCGGGAGACGGTGAAGATCACCGCCATGGTGTTTGCCGTTTTGATCGGCGCGTCCATCTTCTCGATGGGGTTTTCCTACACTGGCGGTGAGGAGCAGATCGAGGCCCTGTTGCACGCGATACCCGGTGAACGCTGGGGCTTTTTGTTGTTCACGATGGTGCTGATTACACTGCTAGGATTTTTTCTTGATTACATCGAGATCTCCTACATCGTGTTGCCACTGATACTCGTGGTGATCGAATCCCTCGGCATCAACCTGATCTGGTTCGGGATTCTGGTGGCGATGAATCTCCAGACCTCGTTTCTCACGCCGCCATTCGGCTTTGCACTGTTCTACCTCAAAGGGGTTGCGCCGCCATCTGTGCAGACGCACCACATCTATCGTGGCGTCGTGCCGTTCATCGTGATTCAGGTGGCGGTGTTGATAACGTTGATCGTGTTCCCAGAGTGGTTCGGGCTGAGCCGTGAGCAACCGGCGCTGTGGTAGGGTCCGGTCCAGTGCGGTGGCCAGAATCGGCTGCCTCAGCGGGGCAGGGCATGAAATTCAATCAGAAATACGTGTTGTGGACGGTGCTGCCCGTCTGCATCGCGATGGTGTTTATCGTCGGCTGGTTTGCTCGGCAGACGCAGGAATTTTCCGACTTGCAGGCGCGCGAGTTTGAAAGCGCAATTGTTGACATGCGCAAGTCTCAGCTGCGCGATTATGTCCGCATTGTGCAGGCAGCGGTGGCGCACCTAGAGCCGTCGGCATCACAGTCGGAGTCTGAGCAGACAGCACGCGAGCTGTTCGAGGTGATTGCCGCCATCGACTACTCTGAAGACGGTTACTTCTATGTCTACGACATAGACGGTGTCAACCTTGTGCATCCGAGACAACCTTATCGGGTTGGCGAGAACTGGCTCGAGCTCGAGGACGAGCACGGCAAGCCGGTCATTCGAGAGTTGCTGGCGCAGGCGCAGTCGGGCGGTGGCTACACCGAATACCAATGGGAAAAGCCGTCGATCAACGCGGTGGCCACCAAAATCGGCTACGCCGAGATGCTCGGCGACTGGGGTTGGATGATTGGCACGGGTGCGTATCTCGACGACATCGAACGCGAAGTGGCCTCGGTACAGCAGGCTATGGCGCCCCACATCAACAACACCTTTCAAACTGGTGCGCTCGCCGCGTTGGCGGCGGTGGTCGCAGTTTTTGGTTGTGGCTTGTTGTTGCAGATCAACGAGAAAAAGCTCGCCGACAGCAAGCTGCGCGAACTCACGCGGCGCATCGTGTTGACGCAAGACGAAGAGCGCCGACGAGTGTCGCGCGAGCTGCACGACAGCATCAGCCAGTCGCTGATTGGTGTGAAATACCTGCTCGAAGAGGTGCAGGTGCAACGCGAGGACAGTGGCTCGCCGGTCGAGAGCAATCTCGCGTTAAGCTTGGGCCACCTCGACAACACACTGGATGAAGTGCGCACGATCTCGCGCAACCTGCACCCGAGTATCCTCGACGATATCGGGCTCATGGCCGCCGTTGACGCACTGATCGATGCCTTCAGCGAGCGCACCGGCATTGCGGTCCATTTCGGCAACGTCAAGGTGCGCAATGTCTTGCCCGAGGAGGCGCGCACCGCGCTGTACCGCGTGGTGCAGGAAGCGTTGACCAATATTGAACGACACGCCCAGGCGTCGGAGGTCTCGGTCAATTTCAGGATTCAGGGCCAGTGGTTTGGTGTCACGGTCACCGACAACGGGATCGGCTTTGACGCGGAACGCGGGCGCGGCGGGCGCGATCAACGCGGCATCGGCCTGCGCAATATCAGCGAGCGGCTGAGCTACTTCGGCGGGGTGTGCGAGATCGGCAGCTCAGCGAAGGGCACGACGCTATTCGCCGGGGTCCCCAAGACGCTGCTGCGGCGCTCGCCTTCGGAGTTTGAATCGGCGTGAACGAGATGATCCGCGTGTTGTTGGTCGATGACCACAGTCTGGTGCTCGATGGGCTCACGGCACGACTCAATCGCTGTGCGCACATTGAGATCGTGGGGCAGGCGAGCAGTGGCCGTGACGGCATTGCGCTCGCCGAACGCCTGCAACCGGATGTGGTGTTGATGGACATCAATATGCCAACCCTGTCTGGCATCGAGGCGGCTGAGATTCTCGGCGAGGGGCCGGGTGACATGGCGCTGATCATTCTCAGTGTCCACGATGACCGCGAGTATATCCTTGACGCCGCGCGCGCCGGTGCCAAAGGCTACCTGCTCAAGAGTGCTTCGGCGCAGGACATGGTGCGTGCAATCGAGACGGTGTCGCAGGGCGGCACCTTCTACAGCCCCGAGATTGCCGAGATCCTGTTGCAGCAGCCGCAGGAGTCGGTGCCGCTGACCCGCCGCGAGCAAACCGTCATTGCTTTGCTGGCCAACGGCCTGAGCAGCCGCGAGATGGCGGACAAACTGCGCATCAGCGTGCGCACCGTCGAGACCCACCGCCGCAATATCAAGCAGAAGCTCAACCTCAACAGCACGCCAGAGCTGGTTCGCTACGCGATCGAGTTCGGATTAGTCGATTGAAGGCCGATAGGGGGCGAGCCGCGCGGTGGATGGCTCTTGTCCCTGTCTACGCCAGCTGATTTTTTATTCTTGACGAACTGTCAGAATACGTCTATTTTGACATTCAGTCAGAATAATTGGTGTGTGATCAATGGCGCCTCGGCAGTTGGCAGCGTCGGAACTACTCGAGCGCGAGCAGCGAATCCTCTCGGCGGCTTTCGAGGTCGTGAGCGAGGTCGGTGTCGCGGCCCTGACGCTTGAGAGGGTGTCGCAATACCTGCCGTACTCCAAGGGCACGCTCTATAACCACTTCACCTGCAAGGAAGACCTCGTGGTCGCGATGTGCGTCGACTCGATGGAGGTTTTCGAAGGCTTCGAGCATCGCGCCCTCGACTTTGACGGGTCAAAACGCGCGCGGATGCAGACCCTGTCGCTCGCGTACCTGCTCTATGCCTACCTCTATCCGACCCGCTTTATGTTGGTCATTTCAGCCAAGTCCGGGCAAGTGATCGAAAAGGCGAGCGAGGCGAGGCGCACTGAATTACTCGAAACCGAATCGCGCCTGATGGCGCAGCCGGCGATTCAGCTGGTGGGCCCGGCGCTCGAAGAGGGTGTGTGCGCACCGCCCATTCCACTGTCGGCCGACCAGATCATTTTTTCGTGCTGGAGCAACAGTTTCGGCTCGATCGCCTTGCTGCACGACGAGGTGCGCTGTTGCACCGTGCGCCAGGACATGCAGCCTGTGCACGAAGTGCTGTGCAGCACAAACCTCTTGCTCGATGGGCTGAACTGGCAGCCGCTCAGCGCCGACCACGACTGGGCTGGCGAGGCCAAGCGCGCCATGGAGGCGCAATTCAGCGAGGAACTCGCTCTGCTGAAAAAACAGAAAACCCCGTTTTCGTTGACGCCTTGACTGCACGCGGTACGGGGGTGTCCCCGCGCAGCGCACTCGAACGTCGAATGACCAAACACTTCTCTGGGACAAGACCGTGAAAGACAAGCTCGCCAACCTACCGCTAGACCATCCCTTCAAGGTCATCGTGGCAACGCTGTTGTTCGTCGTGATATCCGCGATCGGTGCGCAAAACCTCGTGTTCAAAGGCGATTACCGCATCTTTTTCAGTGAGGACAACCCGCAACTCACCGAATTTGAATCGATGCAACGGGTGTTTGCGAAGAGTGAAAACGTGGCCTTTGTGGTTGTGCCGAAAAACGGTGACGTTTTCACGCCGCAAAACCTCGACGCGCTTTATTGGCTGACCGAGGAATCGTGGCAAATCCCTTACAGCAGCCGCGTCGATTCAATCACCAACTACCAACACACAGTCGCTGAATTGGATGATTTGCTTGTTGAAGATTTGGTGCTCGACCCGACGGTACTGAATGACGCCGACATGGCGGGCTTGCGTGACATCGCCGTCAACGAGCCCCTGCTGCGCAACAAACTGATCTCTGAGACCGGGCAAGTGGCTATCGTCAGTGCCAACGTGCACTTGCCGGGTGTCAACGAGCAAGTCGAGGTGCCTGAAGTTGCGGCTGCGGTGCGTGAAATTCGCGCCGCTTTCCTCGAGCAGTACCCAGATTTTGAGGTCTATCTGTCGGGCATTGTGATGCTCAATACCTCGTTTACAGAATCCGCGCTCGGCGACAGCGCGACATTAATCCCGTTGATGTTTGCGCTGGTGATCCTTGCGATGAGCCTGCTGCTTCGCACCATCACCGGCACGCTTGCTACCGTGGTTGTGATTGCCACCAGTATCGTCGCAACCCTGGGCGCGGCGGGCTGGGCCGGTTTTTTCCTGAGTGGTCCAACCTCGGCGGTGCCGACAATTGTGCTCACGCTCGCCGTCGCTGATTGCGTGCACATCCTCTCAACCATGTTCTTCAAGATGCGTCAGGGCGTTGCGAAGCGTGAAGCCCTGCACCACAGCTTGCACCTGAACTTCCAGCCGATTTTCCTGACCAGCTTGACCACGGCAATCGGCTTTTTGAGCATGCTCGCGTCGGACTCGCCGCCGTTTCGCGACCTCGGCATCATGGTGGCCTACGGTGTGATGCTGGCCTTTGTGTTCTCGCTCACGATCTTCCCGGCGTTGCTGATGAAATTGCCTGTGAAAGTCGCAGTCAAGCCGGATGGGAGTCGCGACCTCATGGACCGCTTTGCCGAGTTCGTGATCGACAAACGCCGCGTGTTGTTGCCGAGTATGTCGGTGATTGTGGTTGCGTGTGTGGCCTTGGTGCCGCTCAACCAACTCAACGATGACTTCGTTAAGTACTTCCACGAGAGTGTGCCTTTCCGTCAGGCGACGGACTTCATGCAGGACAACGTCTCGGGCATTGGCACGCTGGACATCGCGGTTAACTCCGGGGACGCGAGCGGAATTAACGACGTGGCCTACCTCAAGGCGCTGGACGGTTTCACCGCGTGGATGCAGACGCAGCCCGAGACCGATCACGTCATTACCCTGACTGACACGATCAAACGGCTAAACCGCAGCATGCACGGCGACGACGACAGCTACTACCGGCTGCCCGATTCGCGCGAGCTCTCGGCGCAGTACTTGTTGATGTACGAGATGTCCTTGCCCTACGGGCTCGACCTCAACAACCAGCTCGACGTCGACAAGGCATCCACACGCTTGACTGTGACACTCAAGAACGTCACCAGCAACGAGCAGATTGATATTGAGCAGCGTATCGACGCATGGTTTGCCGAGAACGCGCCGCAGTATGAAGTGAACGTTGCGAGCCCGAACTTGATGTTTGCGCACATCGGTAAACGCAACATCAACAGCATGCTGCTTGGCACCTCGATAGCCTTGGTGTTGATCTCGATATTGCTCGGCGTCGCGCTGCGTTCAGTGCGCTATGGCTTGATCAGCCTGATCCCGAACCTTGCGCCGGCCGCTGTTGGCTTTGGTTTGTGGTACTTGATTGACGGGCAGATCGGGCTTGGTTTGTCCGTTGTGGCGGGCATGACGCTCGGCATCGTGGTCGATGACACCGTGCACTTTATGAGCAAATACAAGTACGCGCGTGACAACGTGAGTTCCGATGCCACAGAATCCGTGCGCTACGCCTTTAACAGTGTCGGTCGGGCGCTGTTTGTGACAACGCTGGTGTTGGTCGCGGGTTTTATGGTGCTCGCACAGTCGAGCTTCAAGCTCAACTCCGACATGGGCCTCTTGACCGCGCTCACCATCGCCATCGCGCTGATCATTGACTTCCTGTTGTTGCCACCGCTGCTGATCAAGCTTGACGGCAAGGGCGACGCGCCGAAGTCCGCTGGCACCGCCGCACCCACCACACCCGCGCTCGGCGCGGGCGCGTGATTGAATTTCACTTTGGAGAACGACCGATGAACTTTGCATTGAAATCTGCTGCGGCAGTTATCACGGCCACACTGCTCGCATCGACGTCAGCTGTATTCGCTGAAACACCAGAAGAGAAGGGCATGGCCATAGCCCAACAAACCAAAATCGTCGATGAGGGCTGGGGCGATTCCGTGGCCGAGATGAAAATGATTCTGCGCAATGCCGATGGCCAGGAAAGCGTGCGCGACATACGCATACGCTCCTTGGAAGTCGACGGCGACGGTGACAAGAGCCTGAGCATCTTCGACAAGCCGCGCGATGTGAAAGGCACAGCGTTCTTGAGCTTCTCGCACACCGTGGGCAACGATGATCAGTGGCTCTACTTGCCCGCGCTCAAGCGCGTCAAGCGTATCTCGTCGCGCAACAAGTCCGGTCCGTTCATGGGGTCGGAGTTCGCGTATGAGGACTTGAGTTCTTTCGAGGTGGAGAAATTCACCTACCAGTACTTGCGCGATGAGCCTTGTGGTGACGAGACCTGCTTCGTGGTTGAACAATACCCGGCCGATAAAAATTCCGGCTACAAACGGCGCATTGTCTGGATTGACCAGAGCGAGTACCGCATGCACAAAACCGAGTTCTACAACCGTCGAGATGCGTTGCTCAAGACCCTCGAGGCGCGCAACTACGAGCAATACTCTGGCCGCCACTGGCGCCCGACCGAGATGCACATGATCAACCACCAGACCGGCAAGAGTACGGTTTTGCAGTGGAGCAATTACGCTTTCCAGACCGGTCTCAGTGACAGTGATTTCAGCCAGAATTCGCTCAAGCGCGCACGCTGATGGGCGGCGCCATGGCACACGTGGCGTGGCAACAGGCTGCGCCTAAGCGAACCCTGCTTGCCGCCGCATTGGTCGCGTCATGTGTGAGCTTGCCCACAGCGGCTGAGACCTACACCGCCATCAGTGGCAACTTCGCTGTGGAGGGCCGTTTCTTCAGTGAAGATGCACCTTACGTCGGGCAGTCCAGTGACAATGTCACGTCCTTGTCGTTTGCGCCGGAGTTGTATATAGAATGGGGAGACGGCGTACACAGCCTGACGTTAAGCCCCTTCTTGCGGGTCGATTCGGTCGATGCGGCGCGCACGCACAATGACCTGCGTGAGCTGCTCTACCTCTATGCCGGTAACAGCGTGGAGTTTCGAGCCGGGGTAGGCGAAGTGTTTTGGGGCGTCACGGAGTTTCAGAACCCTGTCGACGTGATTAATCAGTCCGACACCGTCGAGGATCTCTTTGGCAATGCTAAGCTCGGCCAACCGATGCTGGCAATGACTTTCCTGCCAGAGTGGGGCGTGGTGGACGTGATGGTGTTGCCCGGCTTTCGCGAACGCAGCTACCCCGGTGTCGCGGGGAGATTGCGGGCAGGCCTGCCGGTGGACGTGAACGCTGCGACCTATGAGTCAGACGACGAAGACGCTCACGTTGATTACGCCTTGCGTTGGAGTCAGACCTTAGGCGATTTCGACGTCGGCGTGCACGCGTTCAGCGGCACCAACCGCAACCCGACACTCTTGCCAGTCTCAGACGGCGGTGCACCAACCGCACTCGCACCTTTCTATGCGCAAATGGAGCAGGTGGGTGTGGATGTGCAGGCCACCCTTGGCGCATGGCTCTGGAAAGCCGAGTGGGTCAACCGCGAGCAGCAAGACGAACGCTTTGGTCTTGCGCAAGCGGGCGTGGAGTACAGCTTCTACGGCCTAGCCGATGGCCTGTTTGACCTCGGCGTGCTGGTTGAACTCGGGTGGGACGAGCGCGGTGTCGACGCGACCGACAACCTGCTGCAAAACGACTTGGGTGCAGGCTTGCGCTTTGCGTTCAACGACGAGGCAAGTTCAGAGATGTTGCTCGGCGTGATCGAAGACCAAGACACTGGTGGCCGCTCAGCACAACTCGAAGCGAGCCGCAGGCTTGGCGACAGTTGGCGTGTGTCCCTAGATGCGCGTTGGATCGACGCGAGCGACGCCACTGACCCGCTCTCAGCGCTTGACGGCGATGATCACGTGCAGCTTACCCTGGAGCGGTTCTTTTGACTGTGTGATGACTCCTTGTAGGCATCACCAGACTCACCCGACCGAGAGGTTCTATGAAAGAAGAACAAGATCAGATTTCGGAGGCCTATTCAGAGGCGATCAAACCTGGTGCCAACACCGTTGTATCAAAAACGGGTGGCGCAACGTTTGCGGCGTACTCAGACGCAGAGCTTGCAGTTTTGCCCGACGGCATCGAGGCGCAGTCTTTTGGTTGCGGCAACCCGTTGGCGTTTAGCAATGTCAAGCTGGGCGATTCCGTCCTGGACCTGGGCTGTGGAGCTGGCTTGGATCTATTGATTGCCGCCGAGAAAGTCGGTGAAACTGGGCGTGTAGTCGGTGTTGATTTTAATCACGACATGCTCTCACTGGCTGAGAAGAGGATACGGGACTACCCGAATATCGAGCTGGTGCACGGGAACATTCAAGCCTTGCCGCTACCGTCTCAGTCCTTTGACTGGGTTATCTCCAATTGCGTCATCAACCTGGCGCAAGACAAACAAAGCGCGTTTGATGAAATTGCGCGCGTGTTGAAACCCAATGGCACCATGCTGGTGTCCGATATTGTGGCGGAGTCTCTGCCTTGGTGGGTGCGCCGAAGTGGGGTGCTCAAAGCGGCTTGTGGGGGCGGTGTGATATCGGAAAAGCAGTATTTGACGGGTTTACGTGCTGCGGGATTAAAACAACCGACCATCATGGCCCGCCACTATTACGAAGCAAGTCAATTGGCGTCAATCGTATCGGACGTTGCGCCCGCGCCCCTGCGCAGCATTCGGTGTTGTGGCAAGCCAGCGTTGCAGTCATCGCTGTCGCGTCTGATAGCACCGATTTCCAAAAACCTGTGGAGCGCGAGATTCAGCGCGAAGGCAGGTTCAGACGCCCGCCGATGAGATGTCGCTTGTAGACTCGCTTGAGCAGTCGGTCAAATCGGTGCCAACAGATGTCGACTGCAGGTTTCGGCAGTCGTTGCGTGAACAATACAATTGCGACCCGTGAAGAAGGCTAAAAATTCATGTCACCGCTATTCCAATCTGTACTCAAATTTTTGTGCACACCGTGAATCGAGAATTGCTACGCGCGGCGAACGGCGTCTTGTTTGAGCGGGTCAAAGAGTACATCAGTGAAGTAGGGCAGATTGGCGTTGTGTTGGCGCCTTCGGAGCTTGCGCAAGTAAACCTGGCTATGGATGCTTTGCGTACACCAAGAAAATTATAAATCAGGCAAAGAAAACCGGTAAGTAGGGCTGGTTTTTCGAGGTTTAGTTCGTTTGTTTCTTTCTGTTTTTGTAATACCGCTGCGCGCGCATTTCTATGTGCTCGTAGGTGAATTTGGAGCAGACCAGCACAATGCACACGAAAACCGCTACGGCAATGTTGTTCAGCAGGCTGCTGCCGAAGGTGTTGTAGTCCAGCGTTTTAGGGCCGAGACGGATTGTCAGGTCGAACACGTTTTCGATGACGGCAAACACAGCGCCGAGGTACAGGATGATCACAAAATGGATCAGGTAGATGGAGTAGGACAGCTGGCCTAAGACTTGAAACGGTCGGTGGCTGAGAAGCTGAGAGACGACGCCTGATTCAAACGCGAACGCCATGACCACGACGAAAAAGAGGAATGACGACCAAACCTGGATGTTGTCAATTTGATGTTGGATCAAAAAATACACGGCAACAACCAAACCCAATTCCAACACACTGCCGACTAAGAAAGTCGGTTTGAGATATGCGATTTTTCGGTAGATCACATAGGTTGCAGCGCCGCCAAAAAAACAGGACAGGCCACGCACTGCGGTGTCAAATGCGCCCCCGATGTCTAGCAAAATGACCGTGAACGAAAGCAGGGATATCAGAAACCACGAAAGCGCTTTGAAAGACCTGAACAACACAATCGACAAAAACAATATCGCGTAGGAATAAAACTCGACACTGATGCTCCAAGACGTCTCATTGAAGCTCAGGACATAGGAGTAGGGCGTCCAGGACTGGAGCAGGGTCAAATTCGGCAGGATTTGCTGGATGCCGTACTGGCCGACAAACGGCTCGGGGCCGATGCTCAATCCGCCGAGTTTGAGCGCAGCCAACGAAATAAATTGAAACAGCAATACCAGCGAAAACATCGCGAAATGCAAGGGGTATAGCCGGACGAACCGCGCCGTCATGAAGTCTTTGAAATTGGTGTTTTGTTTGAACCCGTAGCCGTGCGCGAGCACGAAACCGCTCAAGACAAAAAAGAATTCAACAAACACCCAAGCGCTTCGGAAGAAGTCCAGTTCTGTTACAGCGTCCGCCCAGCGCATGTGGAAGAACATCACCGACAAGGCACACACGCCTCTAAACGCGTCGAGCGCTTCAAACCGTTGTTTTGGCATTTTAAATTTGTGCGTCTTGCCTATACCGAGAGCAGTATACCGTCAGGCGTTTTAGGGATACATCGCTTGGTAAATCAGCATGTCACAGGCAGCGGGTCTCGTCCGACTGCGTGCCACATCTGAGAGCGGCCTGTTGCGCGGCCGCTTTAGCGTAAATGCGAGATCAACCGGCCGCAGCAGGATTGCCATCTGACAACCTTAGTTCATACGTGGTGCACGGTTCTGCTTACAACAAAAATGTCATGTCTGCGGACGGCCTATGGAACCTCCGAACCGGCCTCATCAGGCAGGAAGGCCTGTCCCCGGTGCGCCGGCCCGGTCCACTTTTTTGGATGGCCCGTCACACGGATGGCTTCGCCTTGTCTCGCACGAAGCTGGGACGTTCTCGGCGCCTCCCTATACAAACTTGACCACGCTCACTTCGCCACTTGCGATTTTCGCGCGCCACTGGGCAGGGCCGGAGTTGTGCACGGAGTCGCCGTTTGCATCCACAGCAACAGTGACCGGCATGTCCTCGACATCGAATTCGTAGATTGCTTCCATACCGAGGTCTTCAAATGCCAATACTCTGGCTGATTTGATCGCCTTGGAGACGAGGTAGGCGGCGCCGCCGACGGCCATGAGGTAGACCGCTTTGTTGTCTGCGATGGCCTCGAGCGCGAGCACGCCGCGCTCGGCCTTGCCAACCATGCCAATCAGGCCGGTTTGCTCGAGCATGGTGCGCGTGAATTTGTCCATGCGCGTGGCAGTGGTCGGGCCGGCGGGGCCCACGGCCTCGTCGCGCACCGCGTCAACAGGCCCGACGTAGTAAATGAAGCGGTTGGTGAAATCGACTGGCAACTCTTCGCCGCGGGCGATCATGTCGGTCAAACGTTTGTGCGCCGCGTCCCGGCCTGTGAGCAGCTTGCCGCTGAGCAGCACGGTGTCGCCGGGTTTCAGCGTTTGCAGGTCGGCCTTGGTGACGGTGTTGAGGTTTAGCGAGATAACGTTGTCACCGGCCTCGCGCGTCACTTCTGGCCAGTCGCTGAGCTTGGGCGGGGTTTGCAGGGCCGGGCCTTCGCCGCGTAGCGTGAAGTGGGCGTGGCGGGTGGCCGCGCAGTTCGGGATCATCGCGACCGGCTTGTTGGCGGCGTGTGTGGGAGTGTCCAGCACCTTGACGTCCAGCACCGTTGTCAGGCCGCCCACGCCCTGAGCGCCGATACCGAGCTCATTGATCTTCTCAAACAACTCGAGGCGCAGCGCTTCGGCGCGGGTTTTGGCGCCGCGCGCGGCGAGCTCGTTGATGTCGACCGGTGCCAAGAGCGATTCTTTGGCGAGCACCATGGCTTTTTCGGCGGTGCCGCCGATGCCGAGGCCGAGCACGCCCGGCGGGCACCAGCCAGCGCCCATGGTTGGGATCTGCTTGAGTACCCAGTCGACCACAGAATCGGACGGGTTCAGCATCGCGAACTTACTCTTGGCCTCAGAGCCGCCGCCCTTGGCCGCGACGTGGATGTCGATGGTGTCGCCCGGCACGATGTCGTAATGGATCACGGCGGGTGTGTTGTCGCGGGTGTTGGCGCGCGCGCCGTCGGGGTCAGCAAGCACGCTGCCGCGCAGCGGGTTGTCTGGGTTGAGGTAGGCCTGGCGCACGCCCTCATTGATCATGTCAGACAGGCCCATGCCGCCCTCGATGCGCACGTCTTGGCCCACGGTGCAGAACACGGTCACGATGCCGGTGTCTTGGCAGATCGGCCGGCGCCCCTCAGCGCACATGCGCGAATTGATCAGAATCTGCGCCAGCGCGTCGCGCGCGGCTTCGGATGCCTCGCGCTCGTAGGCCGCGTTGACCGCCTGAATGAAATCGAGCGGGTGGTAGGTGCTGATGTACTGCAGTGCGTCGGCAACGGACGTGATGATGTCGTCCTGTTTGATCGTGGTGGGCATGATCTGCGGTGTCCTCGAAACGCGGGTGTGACGATGACAAGTGTAGGGCGCGCGGTGCATCAGCGCACCCCGTGGGCCGAACCGCCACCAGCGTGTGACGTTGGGATCGGCGGTTCGCTGGCTGTTGCTAGCGCGCGGCTTCCTGGCGCGCGGCGAACTGCGTTGTCACCACAAAACGCTGTATTAAATCTGAAGTTCGCTCGCTCAAACCAATGAATTCAAGCCCGATCTGTTGTCGCTGTTGGCTCACGCTGTGGCGACTGAAGCGCCACTGCACCGCGAGCTGAAGCGGTTCACGCTCTGCAAACAAGGGCAAAGTCAGGGTCGCGAGCTCGTCTTCGACTGGGTCGGGCAGGGGCTCGGGTTGTTGCAACAACAGCACCCGCGCGCCGCCGCCGGAGAGGTCGAGCACACGCCCCTCGACGTCAAGCGGCGCCTCGATGCAAGGTGTCACGGGGTCAGTGCCGGTTGCCTGTACCGCGCCTGTCACAGCCTCGACCTGACTTGGCGTTAAGCTCATCGACACGTTGATGTCGACGAGGTTGTTGAGTGACAGGCGAAAGGCATCGCGACGCTGCGTGTAGCGGATTGAGGTTGGCAGTTGAAGGCGCAGCGCACGGCAACCTTGGTGCTCGGTGATCTCGGTGACGACAAGGCCGCTGGCAAATACCTGAACCCCGTTGTCTGAGCCGCGCAACGAGAAGGGTTTTTTCGCCTTTATTGCTGCGTTGGCAGCGCTGTCGGCAAAGTCGTCGATCAGGCAAGTGCCGGATTTCGGATCGACTTCCAAAATTAACGTTGCCACTTGGATGGCACCGTTGTCGAACTCAGCGGTGATCATCGCGCGCGTGCGGCCGAGCGACGCGAAGATCGAGCCGATTCGTTGGGAGCTGGTAACGCGAAAGTCGTCTTTGTCCATGATCACTGTGCGGTCAGTATTCCGTGACTATCGGCACAGCTTTCCAATAATTTACTCAAGCTGTCTGTAAAAGCGCCTGGGTTGTCCGATGCGCGCTGAGACTGTGTCCTTGCGTTGACAACGGCTGATACCTTGACCGGCGGGTGAGCAACGGCGAGAATAACCGTCTAAATCCGGCGCCCGGCCCAAGATAATGGCTTTCTCGCGAATTCAACAGACTGACGGACGATGGCGACGCTGAGCTGCCCCCAGCCCCAACGTTTGCCTATTGACTGTTAATCTCGCGAGACAACCATGAGCCTTTTGTCTGCTGCGGCCCGACGCCGCACCCCT
>CALAMQ010000085.1 GCA_937925815.1 uncultured Granulosicoccaceae bacterium
AGCTCGCCGCCAAGGGACGCTGTGATCATATCGATCGGCACAGAGCACACAAGGTTGGCCCCATCGCGCTCGAAAATCTCGTGCGGAAGCACTCGGATCTGGACATAGAGGTCCCCGGTTGGCCCCCCGCGGTCACCCGCCTCACCCTCGCCACTGAGCCGAATGCGGTCACCGGTGTCCACACCCGGTGGAATTTTGATCGAGAGCGTTTTACTTTCCTGCGTCTTGCCGTGCCCGTTGCAATCACCGCAGGGGTCTTTGATCACACGACCCTCGCCCCTGCAGTTCGGGCAGGTCTGTTGGACTGAGAAAAAGCCCTGCTGCATGCGCACTTGGCCCATGCCGTTGCAGGTGCCACAAGGGCTTGCACTGCTGCCCGGTTTGGCACCACTGCCATCGCAGGTCACGCAACCGACTGTGGTTGGTACTTGAATTTTGACTTCTGTGCCGCGAACTGCGTCTTCGAGCGTGGCGTCGAGGTTGTATTGAAGATCTGACCCACGCGATGCACGCGACCCGCGGCCACCGCCGCGCTGACCGAAAATATCCCCAAAGACGTCGCCAAAAATATCGCCAAAGTCGCCACTGAAGCCACCCTGGCCGCCGCCGCCCATGCCACCTTCTAGACCGGCGTGACCGTATTGGTCATAGACAGCTCGCTTGCGCTCATCACTGAGCACATCCCACGCTTCCTTGGCTTCCTTAAACTTCGCCTCGGCAGACGCATCCTCGGCGTTTCGATCCGGGTGGAATTTCATTGCCAAACGGCGATAAGCCTTTTTGAGCGTTGCTTCATCGCTCCCCTTGGGAACACCGAGCACCTCGTAGTAATCGCGCTTAGACATAGTGATCTACCTGCAAACAGAAAAACCGGGACAACGGTATGCGCAGCCCCGGCTCGGTGACGCGACCTAAGCCCAATCAGGCGGGCTTGTTGTCGTCGTCTTTGACTTCTTCAAACTCCGCGTCAACCGCGTCGTCAGCAGCCCCGGAGGCATTTTCATCGCCACTGGGCGCCGCAGCGTCATCATCAGCTGCCGCTGCATAGGCGCGCTGAGACAGCGCACTGGCGGCACTGGCCAAGCTCTCCATCGCCGTTGTGATCGCGTCTTTGTCGCTGCCATCGAGAGTCGAACGCAAGCCGTCAATCTTAGCTTTGATGTCGGACTTCTCGTCGTCTGTTGACTGCTCTCCAAGTGATTCAAGCGACTTTTCTGTGCCGTGAATCAGGTTCTCAGCCTGATTGCGCAAATCGACGAGCTCGCGCAGCTTGCGGTCTTCGTCAGCGTGGATTTCAGCATCCTGCACCATCTTGTCAATTTCATCATCAGACAACCCTGAGGACGCCTTGATGACAATCGACTGTTCCTTGCCGGTTGCTTTGTCCTTAGCCGACACGTTCAAGATGCCGTTTGCGTCGATGTCAAAAGCGACTTCGATCTGCGGCACGCCGCGCGCAGCTGGCGGGATATCGGTTAAATCAAATTTGCCAAGCGACTTATTGCCCTGTGCCAACTCGCGCTCACCCTGCAACACGTGCACAGTTACCGCATTCTGGTTGTCATCAGCAGTAGAGAACACTTGCTGCGCTTTGGTCGGGATGGTGGTGTTTTTCTCAATCAACTTGGTCATCACACCGCCAAGAGTCTCAATACCGAGCGACAGCGGAGTAACGTCGAGCAACAAGACATCTTTGACCTCCCCACCGAGCACGCCACCTTGGATCGACGCACCGAGGGCCACAGCCTCATCGGGGTTGACGTCCCGGCGTGGCTCTTTGCCAAAAAAGTCTTTGACCACATCCTGCACCATCGGCATGCGCGTCTGGCCGCCGACGAGAATGACGTCATTGATTTCTGAGGCTTTGACGCCAGCGTCTTTGAGCGCCATGCGGCAAGGCTCAATTGTGCCGGTCACCAAGTCTTCCACAAGCGCTTCAAACTTTGCCCGTGTGATTTTGATGTTGAGGTGCTTGGGTCCATTTTGGTCTGCTGTGATGTACGGCAGGTTGACGTCGGTCTGCTGGCCTGAAGACAACTCAATCTTGGCTTTCTCAGCGCCCTCTTTGAGACGCTGCATCGCCAATGGGTCACCGCGCAGGTCAAAACCTTGGTCCTTTTTAAACTCGTCAACCAGATAATCCATCAAACGGTTATCGAAGTCCTCACCACCGAGGAAAGTGTTGCCGTTGGTTGAGAGCACTTCAAACTGAGTCTCTCCGTCAATCTCAGCAATCTCGATCACTGACACATCAAAAGTACCGCCGCCGAGGTCGTACACCACGATCTTGCTGTCACCGGTCTTCTTATCCATGCCGTACGCAAGCGCTGCAGCAGTTGGCTCGTTGATGATCCGCTTGACCTCGAGCCCGGCAATTTTGCCTGCGTCTTTGGTCGCTTGGCGCTGGCTGTCGTTGAAATAGGCCGGCACCGTGATCACCGCTTCAGTGACCGCTTCACCGAGGTAGTCCTCGGCCGTTTTTTTCATTTTCATCAGCACCCGCGCTGACACCTCTGGCGGCGCCATGCGGTTACCGTCGACCTCAACCCAGGCATCGCCATTGTCTGCCTTACAAATGTTGAATGGCGCCAACTGGATGTCCTTCTGGACTTCCTTATCTTCGAAGCGGCGGCCGATCAGGCGCTTGACTGCATAAAGCGTCTTCGCTGGGTTAGTGACGGCCTGGCGTTTAGCGGCCTGGCCCACAAGAACTTCGTCATCGACGAACGCAACAACCGACGGCGTGGTGCGGTCACCCTCTGAGTTTTCAATGACGCGCGGCGAACCGCCTTCCATTACGGCAACACACGAGTTTGTGGTACCCAAGTCAATTCCGATAATTTTTGCCATGATTCGATGCCTTCTCCGGAAAGCCATATTGCCGCGAGGTCGCGACCGTTTCAGTTGTCAGTGAGGATGGGGCTGATGCCCCTTTTTTCAAGCGTCAGATGCAGCCGCTTTGGAAACCATCACAAGCGCCGGCCGCAGCAGACGGTCGTTGAGCGTGTAACCTTTCTGCATGACCGCGATCACCGTGTTCGGGGCGTGCTCGGCACTCTCCTGCATTGTCATCGCTTGGTGGCGCTCTGGGTCAAAGCTCTCACCCACCGGATCAACTGCCACCAGGTGAAATTTGTCCATAGCGCCAGTCAGCATTTTCAGCGTCAGATCGGTGCCTTCGCGGATACTGTCGAGGTTTGCATCCTCTTTGCTGGCCGCGTCGAGACCCATTTCAAGGCTGTCACGAACAGGCAGAAGTTCATTTGCAAACTTCTCAAGCGCAAATTTGCGCGCGCTGTCGACATCCCGCGCCGAGCGCTTTCGCAGGTTCTCCATGTCCGCATGCAGCCGCAATGCCAAAGCCGCTTGTTCTTCGGCACGGGCGGCCTCCGCCTCGCAACGTGCTTGCCAGTCGATAGACTCTTCTACCGTGTCTTCATTAGGCTCTGAAGTCTCATCTTCCGACGCGTCATCGATCGACTGCTCGACCTCGCACGCTTCAGAGGCTTCAGTTGCATCGACCTGTTCAGCCGTGTTTTCAGCCTCGGCGTCGCCGTGCTCGTTGGGTAGATCGCTGGAATCTGGATTTTCTGGTTGCGACGCCATGCGCGCTCTCCGTCTTTGGTCTGTTGCAATGACACGCGTGCGAGCTGCAAATACAGCTCCACGGGTGTGACGGGCGGCAGACCCGCCCCACGGTGCCAATAGGGTGGGGACTAGCGCTTGGAATTCAAGGCCGCGCCGAGAATTTTTGATGTCACATCGACCACGGGTACGACGCGATCGTAGGCCATGCGCGTTGGGCCAATGACACCGAGCACACCCAGCACTTCGCCGTCGACCTCACAGGGGGCGCTGACCAGGCTGTACTGGTCGAGAACGTCGTGCCCAGACTCTGCACCGATGAACACGCGAACACCCTCAGCGCCCATGCACCGTTCGAACAAGTGGTACATGTCACGTTGGTTATTGAATGTGTCAAACAGCGAGCGCAAGCGCTCGACGTCTGAGATCGCCTGCGCGCCCATGAGATTGGTCTGCCCGGCAACGGCGTAGTCGGGGCTCGCATCCGAATCGGGCTCGGCAAGCACCTGGCCTGCCACCGTGATCATGTGCTCCATTTGCGCGTCCATGTCATCGCGCAGCCCTTCGAGCGCATCGCGCAATTGATTGCGCACTTCACGCAAGGTCAAGCCGCCAAATTTGGCAGTGATAAAGCGCGCCGCTTTGCCCAGTTCATCCTGGGTGTACTCACGGTCCAGACTGACCACACGATTTTGCACGTCGTGGTCGTTGGTCACCAGAATCACCAGCGCGCGCTGATCAGACAAAGGCACAAATTCGATCTGGCGCAAAGTCTCTTCTGAGCGCCTCGGCGCGAACACCATGCCGGCCATGTGGGTAATGTTTGAGACGTACTCAGAGGCCCTCGAAATCAGTTGCTCACGGTTGAATTCGGCGGACAGGTGCTGGCGAATCGCGTCGACGCTCGCGTCTTCAAGCGGCTGGTACTGCACCATGTGATCGATAAACACGCGGTACGCTTGTTCAGTCGGCACACGCCCAGCGGAGGTGTGCGGCGCTCGCAGTAGACCCAGTTCCTCGAGGTCACCCATCACATTGCGAATGCTGGCAGCGCTCAAGGCGATGCCAGAGTGTTTGCTCAGCGTGCGCGAACCTATTGGCGCGCCTTCTCTGATGTACTCATCCACGAGCGCGCGCAGGATGGATTCCTCGCGCTCCGACAATGGGGCTTTGGGCATTTCGTCTGACATCAGTTGCCAACCTGAGCAATGGGACCTTTCAACTTGGATCGAAGGGGCGCCGTTTTACTCGCGCCACGCTGTCCGAGCGGACATCATCGCTTAAACTATACGAAACCTTCTTCCCTCAGAGCCAGTTTACCGGCATGACTCGTCGAAAAGTGCATTCTGTGAACATTGGCAAGGTCGCGCTCGGAGGCGACGCGCCGATCGTGGTCCAGTCGATGACCAACACCGACACCGCCGACGCGGTGCGCACCGCGATGCAGGTGGCCGATCTCGCGCGCGCAGGCAGCGAGCTCGTGCGCATCACCGTCAACAATGACGCAGCCGCCGCCGCTGTGCCAGAGATCCGCGAGCGCCTGGCCAAGATGGGCCTTGAGACGCCGCTCATTGGTGACTTCCATTTCAATGGCCACAAGTTGCTCAGCAAACACCCCGAGTGCGCCGAAGCGCTGGCCAAATACCGCATTAACCCTGGCAACGTCGGGCGCGGCATGCGCCGCGACAGCCAATTTGCCGCCATGATTGAAGTCGCGTGTCGGCACGACAAACCGGTTCGCATCGGCGCAAATTGGGGGTCATTGGACCCCGATCTGCTCGCGCGCACTCTCGATAAGAACGCCGCGCTCGCAACCCCGCTGCCGCTCGAAGAGGTCAACCGGAAAGTTGTGATCGACTCGGCGCTCGACAGCGCCGATGAAGCCGTCCGACTCGGCATGCGCGCAGACCAAATTGTGGTCTCGTGCAAGATGAGCCGCGCCCAAGACCTGATCGCGGTGTACCGCGAGTTATCCGCGCGCTGCGACTACGCCCTGCACCTCGGACTCACCGAGGCAGGTATGGGCAGCAAGGGCATTGTGGCGTCGACGGCCGCGCTGGCGCCGCTGCTGCTCGACGGCATCGGTGACACCATCCGCATCTCGCTGACCCCAGAGCCCGGCGGCGCACGCACCACGGAAGTGCAAGTCGCCCAAGAGATTCTGCAGTCGCTGGAGCTGCGCGCGTTCACGCCACAAGTGACCTCCTGCCCAGGTTGCGGGCGCACCACCAGCACCTACTTTCAAGAACTCACCGACACCATTCAACGCCACTTGCGCGATCGCATGCCAGTGTGGCGCGAGCAATACCCCGGTGTTGAAGAGATGAAAGTCGCGGTGATGGGCTGTGTGGTGAACGGGCCCGGTGAGAGCAAACACGCTGACATCGGCATCAGTTTGCCTGGCACCGGTGAGCGTCCAGTTGCCCCCGTGTACATCGACGGCGAGCGCAGCACCACCCTAAAAGGCGACCACATCGCGGACGAGTTTCAGCAGATGGTCGAGAGCTACGTCGAGCGCCGGTACGGCCTTGCCAAAGCCTGACGTCACGCTGCGCACCCCCGCGGTGCGCAACATGGCGTCAGCATTGGTTGTCGGCGCAGGCGTCGCCGGCGC
>CALAMQ010000086.1 GCA_937925815.1 uncultured Granulosicoccaceae bacterium
GTGGCGGGGTACGGCGTGCACTCATCAAAGGCCATGACAATGTCCGAGCCGAGGTCGCGCTGAATCTGCATCGAGGTCTCGGGGTCGAGGAAGACTTCATCGCCGTTGACCGGCGAGCGAAACCGCACGCCGTCCTCGGAGATCTTGCGCAACTTTGCGAGCGAGAACACCTGAAAACCGCCGGAATCGGTGAGAATGGGTTTGTCCCACTGCATGAAATCGTGCAGGTCACCGTGCGCTTTGATGACCTCGGTGCCCGGACGCAGCCAGAGGTGGAAGGTGTTGCCAAGCAAGATATCCGCGCCGCTGTCAGCAACATCTTCAGGGGTCATGCCCTTGACCGTGCCGTAAGTGCCAACCGGCATAAACGCCGGGGTCTCAACAGCACCGTGCAACAATTGAAGGCGGCCGCGTCGCGCTGATCCGTCACGGGCCAAAAGGTCAAATTGCATGGGTCTCAAGTGCGGCTGGGATGGCCACGCAGTTTAACACCCGCACGCCGTCCCGACCCGAGCGGTGCCTGCGTGAGTCGATTGCGACCGCAGACCAAAAAGAGACCAACAACCTAATCAAGGCATGTACCCGGGCGCCATAGCAAAGACAGTTGCAAGGCCAGCCAACAAGGCAAACCGGTAACCGCTACACTGCGCACCACTTCGCCCACAGAACGCGTGCCACACCGTGACATCTGACACCAACATGCTCAACGACATCCGTGCCTCAATTGCGCGAACCCGGTCTTGGCGCTTGCACGGCCCGTGGCTGGTGTGTGCTCTGGCGGCCATTGCGCTTGCATTCTACCTTGCGTACCAGTTTGTTGAACCAGCGCCCCCGCGTGAACTGACCCTGTCCAGTGGATCAAGTGATGGTGCCTACCACCAGCACGCACTCGCCTACCAACGCGCGCTCGCAGCCGAAGGCGTGACGCTAACGATTGTCGGCTCGGCAGGTTCAGTGGACAACCTCGGCCGATTGCGCGAACCCGAGGGGGACGTCGACCTTGCGTTTGTGCAAGGCGGTGTCGGCCAGCCCCTTGAAGAAGAGAACCTTGTGGGACTGGCGAGCGTGTATTTTGAGCCAGTGTGGCTGTTTACGCCCGCCAGCACGCCGCTTGACTACCTGCACGCACTCGACGGCAAACGCGTGGACGCCGGCGCCGACGGCAGCGGCACCTTTGCGGTGGTGGAACAGTTGCTTGGCATCAACGAAATCCCGTTTGATCGCGTGAACAGAATTCACCTCGGTCGCGCCGCCGCCGACGGGCTAATCGCAGGCAATGTGGACGCGGTCTTTCGCGTCGGTTCACCGGAGTCACCAGCCATCCAGACGCTGCTCGAGCGAGACGGCATCCGCGCTACCCCCTTTGCGCGCGCTCAGGCCTACGCGCGTCACTTGCCATTTCTCGAGCCGGTGGTGCTTTACGCCGGCAGCCTGTCACTGGCCGACAACCAGCCGCGCGAGGACGTACAGCTGATTGCGCCGGCGGCGACATTGGTTGCGCGCGACACCCTGCACCCGGCCCTGGTGCAACTGCTGATGAGCGTGATCAGCGCCGAACACGGCGCGGGATCGCTGCTGGCCGAGCCCGAGACTTTTCCGTCCGCGCAGTGGCTCGATTTTCCAGTCCAGGAAGACGCCGAGCGCTACCTCGCCAACGGGCCGCCTTTTTTGCAGCGCTTTTTGCCGTTTTGGCTCGCGAATTTGTTTGATCGCATGAAAGTCATGCTGGTGCCGCTGGTGGCCTTGATGCTGCCGATGAGCCGCCTGCTGCCGCCGACTTACCGCTGGCGCATGCGCCGACGCATATATCAGTGGTACGACGAGGTTCAGATGATTGACGCCGCCTCACACGACAGCTCAGCGCGCTGGGGCACGGCAGACTGCCTGCGCGCGATTGACGAAATTGAAACCGAGATCCGTTTGGTGGACGTGCCGCTGTCGTATTACCACGAGCTCTACACCCTGCGGCAACACATCGACCTGCTCAGGCAGCAATTGCGTGCCCGCGCGCAGTCAAGCATTTGAGTCACCGCCGGTGAGCGGAATTTTCAGGTAGCTGCGCCCGTTGTCCTCAGATTCAGGCATGTGGCCGGCGCGCATGTTGACCTGCACTGAGGGATACAACAGGCGCGGCGCGGCATTGCCCTCATCGCGCGCGTTGCGCATGGCGACAAATTCTTCGCGACTGGTCTCGGCGTTGAGCTGGTAGTTTTTCGTGCGCTGCTCGGCCACAGTGGTCTGGTGGCAAAACTCGGTGCGGCCATCGGGTAAGTAGTCGTGGCACATGAACATCCGCGTTTCACCCGGCAAGGCGAAGAGCTTCTGCGCGGAGTCATAGAGCGTCTCGGCGCTGCCGCCAGGGAAATCACAGCGCGCGGTGCCAAAGTCGGGCATGAATAGGGTGTCCCCAACAAACACAGCGTCACCAATCACGTAACTCATGCACGCAGGCGTGTGTCCCGGTGTGTGCAGCGCACGCGCCTCGAGCTTGCCGATGGTGAAGGTGTCACCGTCCCCAAACAAGCGGTCAAACTGCCGGCCGTCGCGCGGGAAATCCGGCCCGGCGTTGAACACTTTGCCGAAGATGTCTTGCACCGAGATGATCTCTTCACCAATCCCCATCTTGCCGCCGAGCGCCCGGCGCAAATAGGGCGCGGCGGAGAGGTGATCGGCATGTACGTGGGATTCGAGCACCCATTCCACGACAAGGCCACGCTCTTGAATGCGTGCGATGACACGGTCCGCTGAGTCGTAGCGCACGCGGCCA
Organism: uncultured Granulosicoccaceae bacterium; assembly: GCA_937925815.1. Taxonomy (GTDB): domain Bacteria; phylum Pseudomonadota; class Gammaproteobacteria; order CALCKW01; family CALCKW01; genus CALCKW01. Next base: position 2,768 of record CALAMQ010000086.1, read on the forward strand.
TCGGGCTGATCAAAATCAGCGACGGAGTCGATGATGGCGCAGTGCTTTGTCTCGGGACAGGTGACGATGTAGGTGAAGGTGTTGGTATCGGTGTCGAAGAAGTGTTCAACGTCTGGCTTTAACATGACAGCAGACCTCACGCAGTGAATTGAGTTATCAGGTGAACCGGCGCGCCAAGGCGATGCCGGCAACCATACAGACAAAGAAAACCAAGGCGCCCGGCGCCAACAAAGGTAACGAGACGATTGCAGGACCTGGGCACAAGCCACCTAGTCCCCAGCCCACGCCAAACAGCAGCGCCCCACCGACCAACCGCCGATCTATGTCGTGCCGGTTGGGCCATTGAAACGTTGCTGAAAACCACGGCGCATCCCGGCCGCGAAGCCAGCGGTAGCCGGGCAAGGTCACGGCGATTGCACCAGCCATCACAAATGCGAGGCTTGGATCCCAATGCCCAGCGACATCTAGAAAATTGAGTACTTTTGCCGGGTCTGCCATACCTGAGAGCAACAACCCAGCGCCGAATACCGAACCTGCAATCAAAGCCATGACAAAACTCATGCGCTGGCTCCCATCACATGGCGCACCACGTACACCGTGGCGGCTGCTGCCGCCATAAACACGATTGTTGCCACCAGCGAGCGCACCGAGAGCCGAGAGAGGCCACAGACGCCGTGCCCGCTGGTGCAGCCGCTGCCGATGGCCGTGCCCGCACCAACCAATAGGCCAGCCAGTGCCATGACTGCAACGTTTGTTGGCACCGCTTGATCAACGTTGCCACCGAGTACCAACATCACCACCGGGGCGAGCACAAGGCCGAGCAAGAACCCGAGGCTGATACGACGTGATTCGCCACTTGCAGCCGCTGGTGGCAACAAACGGCCAAGCAAACCGCTGACACCGGCAATGCGACCGAGCGATGCCATCAACCAAAGTGCTGATGCGCCAATCAACACGCCACCCAACAATGACGCCACAGGGCTAAACACCGTTTCCATCGCTTCAGGCTCCTCAATTCATATCTTCACATCATGATACGTTAATTTTAGCCAGACGGCGGCCAAATCAAACACGCATCGCCGTAACTGAAAAAACGGTAGCGCTCGGCAACTGCGTGGGCATAGGCATCGCGCACGGTCTGCACACCGGCCAACGCGCTGATCAGCATGAGCAATGTCGAGCCCGGCAGGTGGAAATTGGTCAGCAAGCCGTCAATTACATGGAAGCGCTCGCCCGGTGTCAAAAAGAGCCGGCTGTCACCGGTGTGCGGCTGCAAGCCGCCCCCGTGGGCGCGCGCGGCGGACTCGAGAGCCCGCACGGACGTTGTGCCAACGGCAATCACCCGCCCACCCCGCTCGCGGCAGCGTTCCACCGCATCGACTACGTCGGGTGGGACTGACAACCACTCAGCGTGCATGCGGTGCTCTCGGATGTCATCAACGCGCACTGGCTGGAAGGTCCCCGCCCCGACGTGCAACGTAATCTCCGCGCGCTCGATGCCCTTGTCTGTTAGCGCAGCGAGCAGCGCCTCATCAAAATGCAAGCCCGCTGTCGGCGCGGCCACAGCGCCGGGTTCCGAGGCGTACACCGTTTGGTAACGTTCATCGTCGGTGGCGTCACCACTGCGCTCAATGTACGGCGGAAGCGGCAACTCACCGTCTGATTGCAGCAAGGCGTGCACGTCATCGGTGGCAAACCGCACACGGCAAAAGCCACCGTCACGCGACAGCACCTCGGCGCGGCAGCCGCCGTCGAGCGTGATCGACGTGCCCGCCCGCACCGGCTTACTTGAGCCCACCTGGCACAGCGCCTCGGACTCGCCGTGGACGCGCTCAACCAACAGCTCAACCCGTCCGCCGGTCTCGGTTTTTACCCCGCGCAAGCGCGCACGCAGCACCCGGGTGTTGTTGAACACCAGCAAGTCTCCGCTGCGTAACCGCGACGGCAGATCCCGCACCGTACGGTCGGCGGGCGGCACACCCGCGCCAAACTCAAGTAATCGCCCGGCACTGCGCTCAGCGGGCGGGTGTTGCGCGATCAACTCGTCGGGCAGCTCAAAGGAAAAGTCAGACAATTTCATGCCGCGATAGTAGCAGCGATCAGCCACCTCAGGCTTTGACCCCGCCCCCGATTTCACTTAGACTTCTCGGCTTGCTGACGCACACCTGCCGGGGTGGCGGAATCGGTAGACGCAGCGGATTCAAAATCCGCCGATGAATAATCGTGAGAGTTCGAGTCTCTCCCTCGGCACCATTTCAGAGACCGCCCAACACACTGGTGTCAGCACCATCACAGTGTGATACACAGGTCGCCGCGGAATCACCAGCTCTGCTGGGATTTCTACCCCCCCACATCAGTTTGCCTCGTCGCTGTTCGACAACCGCAACTTCCAACACGTTGACGGTATCCGAAGAGACGACCAGCTGTGAACACCGCATCGGAACCGGAGAGCCTCATTCGGCACACTGACTCGAATAGTCAATTTGGCTGTGACTGAGCTTCGGTATTTTTTGCACTGCAATATTTCTTAGCCAGAACTCACTTAGTTCCTCAACGTATTGCAGTGGGATAACTCCATAACCAATTCACTGGTCAATTTTTTAGCACCCAAAATTGCGGCATGTAATGTGATCTGGAACAAAACCGGAAACTCTGAACGCGTTTTTTAAGGGTCGCAACTTGGGACAGAACTGTTATCCGATTGTATAGATTAAATACCCGCCCAATAGCATTGCCGCAACGCCGCCGGCGCGTGCAACACCATTTCCTTTGTCCAT
>CALAMQ010000087.1 GCA_937925815.1 uncultured Granulosicoccaceae bacterium
GGCTACGAAATCATGTTGACGCTCGCGGCGGGCTCCGACGCGCAGAAAGCCATGGCACAAGACGCCTTGAATCGCTGGTGGTGGCCATCGCTGATGATGTTCGGCCCGCACGACGGCGAGTCAGCGCACGGCGAGCAATCAATGGCGTGGAAGATCAAGCGCTTCTCAAACGACGCACTGCGGCAGAAGTTTGTGGACGCGACCATCCCACAAGCTGAAAAGCTCGGCCTCACCGTCCCGGACCCCGACCTCAAATGGAACCCGGAAAAGAACGACGGCGAAGGTGGTTACGACTTTGGCACTATCGACTGGGATGAATTCTGGCGCGTCGTCAAAGGTGAGGGCATCTGCAACCGCGACCGCATCAAAGCAAGGCAAAAAACACACAGCGACGGCGCCTGGGTGCGCGAGGCGGCAGCGGCCTTCGCTGCAAAAGAAGCCGCGCGTAAGGCCGCACTCAAGGAGGCGTCATGAGCACGCCCGACACACCACTGTGGGAAGTCTTCATCCGCGCGAGACAAGGTCTGCACCACCGTCACGTCGGCTCGGTTCACGCGCCGGATACCACCCTTGCATTGCAAGCTGCGCGCGATGTCTACACTCGGCGCGGTGAAGGCGTCTCAATTTGGGTCGTGCCCGCCAACGCCATCACCGCTTCTGACCCGGTCGACAAAGACATGCTGTTTGAACCTGCGTCCGACAAGATCTACCGCCACCCAACCTTCTACGACATCCCCGACGACGTAGGACACATGTGATGGCGTCCGCGCTCTTCAACAGCCTCGTCGCTTGGGCAGACGACCAGCTTGTGCTCGGCCACCGCTTGAGCGAGTGGACCGGCAAGGCGCATGTGCTTGAAGAAGAGCTCGCGCTCGCCAACATGGGGCTCGATCTCATTGGCCAAGCGCGCAACCTCTATCAGTACGCGGCCGAGGTTGAGAATGCCGGCCGCAGCGAAGACGATCTCGCCTACCTTCGCAGCGAACGCGACTACCGCAATCTGCTGATGCTCGAGCGCCCCAACACCGACTTCGCCCACACCATGCTGCGCCAGTTCTACTACGCCGCGTTCATGCAGCGCTATTGGCAAGCACTCACCGGCTCCCGCGACGAGCGCCTTGCCGCCATCGCCGCCAAGGCCGTGGTGGAGTTGCAATACCACCGTCGCCACAGTGCCGAGTGGGTGATTCGCCTCGGCGACGGCACCGAGGAATCCGCCGCGCGCATGACGGACGCTGTCAACACGCTTCACCGCTACACCGGCGAGATGTTCGACACCAGCGCCGATCTGCGAGCGCTGATTGACGACGGCATCGCGACCGACCCACACACGCTGCGCACCGAATGGGAAGCGGACGTACGAAGTGTGTTTGACCGGGCGACCATCGCCTGGCCGGAAGAGGAGCCCCCGACCCAACGCGGCGGGCGCGACGGCATCCACACAGAATTTCTCGGGTTGCTACTCGCCGAGATGCAGTCGCTGCACCGCGCACATCCGGGGCAGACGTGGTAGTGCGCACGTGTCGCTAGAGTCGCTCGACCACGCCGCCCGCCAGCGAGACGCGTGGCAGGTTGCGGCCAAGGTGCCAGACCCGGAGGTTCCCTGCGTGACAGTGGCTGACCTCGGCATCTTGCGCGAGGTCAAGGTCGACACATCCGGCACCGTCACTGCAACCTTGACCCCAACCTACTCCGGCTGCCCGGCCACAGCGATGATCGAAGCGATGGTCGCGAGTGCGTTGCACGAGGCTGGCTACCCCACCGCACGCGTGGAAACCCGGCTCAGCCCGGCCTGGACCACCGACTGGATCACAGACGAAGGCCGCGACAAACTCCGCGCCTACGGCATTGCGCCGCCGGTCGCGAACTCGCCCGACCCAGACACCCTGTTCGCGGAGACGCGCGTGGCCTGCCCGCGCTGCGAAAGCACCGCAACCGAACAACTTGCCGCCTTCGGCTCCACACCCTGCAAAGCGCAATACCGCTGCACCCAGTGTCACGAACCGTTTGATTATTTCAAATGTCACCGGCAGTTCAGCTAGGGAAACCGTGACCGCACCCCAAGTGTTGCTCGTGTCGCACTTGTCTATAGGTGCACTCAGAGATTCCCCAGACAACTGGTACAACCAAGACGGAACACAGCATGTCCGGATTTAACACTCTGACAGTCACCCAAGTCCGCCGCGAGACGGCCGACGCCGTGTCCATAAACCTGGCTGTGCCCGACGCGCTAGAGCGAACCTTCGCGTTCCACCCGGGCCAGTACCTGACCCTGCGCGCCAAAATCGACGGCGAAGACGTGCGACGCCCTTATTCCATCTGCTCCACGCCCGACGATGCCGAGCTCTCGGTCGGCATCAAGCGGGTGCCGAATGGAGCCTTCTCAACGTTTGCCAACACCGAACTCAAGGTTGGCGACACGCTCGGCGTCATGCAGCCCTTTGGCCACTTCGGATTCCAACCCGACCCGGCGAACGCCAAGCACTACGCCCTTTTTGCCGCAGGTTCCGGAATCACACCTGTATTGTCAATTGCCGCAAGCGTACTCAAGACCGAACCCAAAAGCCGCGTTTCACTCTTCTACGGCAACCGCGACACCGCCT
>CALAMQ010000088.1 GCA_937925815.1 uncultured Granulosicoccaceae bacterium
CCTAGTCTCCGGCTTGAATAGACAAAGTGCGACTGCTGGCTGTCCCCACTGTGCTTTCAGTATCAAGGCTGACCTTCGCATCTGCCTGATAACCAAACGCCCATCGCGATGTCTGAAACAACGTATCGAGCGTGTCCTGTAACTGCACACGGTGAACTGCGCTCGATGCGTTGTCCGAATTGACCCACGTGACTGCGACCGGCGTGCCAACGGTCTGCCAGTCTTGCCACCGGGCGCTGCCGGGATCTGAAATTGGCCCAACTTTCCAACGCTCTCTCACCTCAACCATTGCGCGCTGCACGCTGCCGACGTTCGCGATGTCGATCACCACGTCGAATTCGGCCGGGTGCGGGGTGCCGACTGGGTCGCTTGGGTCCCACACCAAGAGCTCGATGGTTTGCGTTTTCGGTGGCTGGTTGTCGAGGTTCAGCCCTTCCATTTGGTCTTCGGACCACCATTTTGCAAGCAGTCGTATGTCCAGTTCAGGCGCGGCGGCTGGCGCTTCGGTCTCCACGGGCCCAGGGGACGTGCACGCTGACAGCGCAAGTGCAAGGCAACACGCGCACAGCCACATCAAGAGAGACGGCCGTTTTTCGCTCACGCCTTGAAGCGCACGTGCAGGTGGTTGTCGTGGCCGGTCCATTCGACAATGCCGGGGATCACGGGGTCGTTGAATAGGATCACGTCGAGGTTGTCGTCTGCACGCAGGGCTTTGACAAGCAGGCGGGTCATCTCGCGGCTGTACTCGGGTTTGTGGATGGTTGTGGGTGAACGCTTGCCGTCGCCGCGTAATGGCCGGAAGTCCACGTCCACCCCGCGCTGGTGGCTTGAGTGTGGACTCATTGGACCACCGCTGCCAAGGCTGAGATTGCCCACCCCAACTTCAATGCCGTCGGCTTTCAGCGCACGGGCGACGCGTTTGATCGAGGCAAGCGTCGCTGCGGTGCCATGGCGTTTCTTGGACTCACCGTAGGCGTAATAGCCAGGCCCCTCGCCCGCCAACAGCTTGAACTTGACCGTGCCTTGATTGAGTACACGCCAGGTGGTGCCGCCCGGGTCGATGCGACCGTCAGGATGGACCATGCCCACCACGCGGCCTTGAAATTCAATAATGGCAAGCATGGTCTGCCGGCCGACGAGACCGTCCTCGGTCAGGGGTTTTACAAGGCCGATTTTGTCGGCCCATTTGTTCAAGAGCTTCTGCACCGCGACAACATCCGAGCGGGTGTTGCGCGCGCGCGAGCCAACTGCACGCTTGAGTGGTGTAGCCATTCCATGTCATCCCTGTGTTGCACACATAAACACTGTACAACGCAGTCAGCCACTATCCGCTGACAGGGTCAAGACCTAAACGAGGGGTTCTCACACCCTGATTCAGAACGCCGCTGTGAACCCATGCGTTAACACGCTTTGACTACGCTTTACGCTTTGCAAGCCAAGCGTTGACGTCAACCACGCGCGCGCCTGCGCTTTGGCCCGATGCGATGCCTTCCTTCGAATCTTCGAACACCACGCATTGGCACACGCGCACCTTCAGAAGCTTGGCGGCTTGCACGTACATGTCCGGAGCGGGTTTCAGCGGCAGGCCATCGTCCGCACAGACGACGGTATCAAAGAACCGCAGCAGATCGACCGCTTGCAGGCTGGCTTCCACACCCGCTCGTTGCCCGTTTGAGACCACGGCCATGGGCTTTCGCCTGGACCAGCGGCGCGCCAAGGCTGCTACGTCTTCAATTGTTTGAACGTCGCCGAGCAACGAGAGATAGAGGCGCTCTACCTCTTCAGCTGTGGCGTCCACATCAAGCGCTTTCCCGTGAGCGGCAAACGTATCGGCCACTATTCCATGACAATCTAAACCGACACGTGCGTAATACCAGTCAGGTGTCATTTCTATGCCGTGAGACGCAAAGGCTAGGCGGAACGCTTCGCAATGCAGACTTGCAGAGTCGATCAGCGTTCCATCACAGTCAAAAAGCAGAGCATCACAGTCCCATATCAACCGTTCAATTTCTTTGTCCACTGGTCATTCTCCACATCTCACGAACTGCAAATTTTTTTCAGCTAGGCAGGACTGATGTGTTTTCTGCTTCAACCCGAACACCAACCCGGTCTCCACGTTGGTGCTGATGCGTCATGCGGTGGTCCGCCACAAACAGCTCACCCGCTTCACACTCAACGGCGTATTCCATGTGATCACCGAGGTAGGCCGCCATTCTGACGGTGCCCGGAATCACATTGAGGTTGCCAAGATCCACCAACTCTAAGTTGTGAGGGTGCACAGCGAGGGTTGCGGTCTTACCAAGAGCTTGGTTCGACCGTGATCGCACGCGCACGGCACCGATCTCCACATCAACAGAATCGCCCTCAACGCCCGCCACGCGACAGGGCAAAAGGTTGGCGTCACCAATGAAATCCGCAATGAACGCCGAAGACGGCCGTGTGTAGAGTTCAAGCGGTGATCCCATCTGTGCAATCTCACCGTCACACATGACGACGATCTTGTCGGACACCGCCATGGCCTCTTCCTGATCGTGCGTGACGTACAGCGCGGTGATGCCGAGGTCTTGCTGAATTTGCCGAATCTCTTCACGCACATGACGGCGCAGTTTTGCGTCGAGGTTGGACAGCGGTTCATCAAACAGCAGCACCTCCGGTTCAAGCACCACTGCGCGCGCCACAGCAACCCGCTGCTGTTGACCGCCGGAGAGCTCGCTCGGGTAACGCGAGCCGTATCCGGCCAGACCGACGGTCTCGAGCCCGGCCTCCGCTTTCGCCTGCACGGTGCGCTTTGGCAAATTCGACACCGTCAAACCGTAGGCGACGTTTTCCATGACCGTCATGTGCGGAAACAACGCGTAGGACTGAAACACCATCGCCACGTTGCGGTAGGTTGCAGCTTGCAATGTTACATCCTGCCCACCGATGGTGATTTTACCGGCAGAGACGTCTTCCAGGCCAGCCAGCATACGCAGGGTTGTGGTTTTGCCACAACCGCTGGGCCCAAGCAAAGTCACAAGCTCACCAGCTTCTATGGTCAGGTTCAGATCTTTTACGGCCTGCACCTCGCCGTAACGCTTTTGTACGCCCTGCATCTGCACACGGCCCGATTGACTGCTCATCTCACCTGTCCTGCTCATGTGGTCGCCGTCTGAGGCGATAATTGGTTTTTGCGTTTGCGGTCTGCGCGGTACAACGCCCGCTGGCCCACGATCAATTGCAGCAAGCCGATACACACCAACATGGTGATTATCAACACTGCTGAGTAAGCGATGGCGATCCCAAACTCGCCATTTTCCACTCGGCCAACAATGAAGGATGTGGCCATGTTGTGGCGCGCACTGACCAGAAAAATCACAGCACTGACCGAGGTGATCGCGCGGACAAAGCTGTACACCAGCGCCGCGAGAATGGCCGGGCCAAGCAAGGGTGCGATCACTCGCCTTACCGTTGTGAAGCTGTTGGCACCGAGCGTCACCGACGCCTCGTCGAGACTCTTGTCGAGCTGGGACATCGCGGCAACCCCGCCGCGCACACCGACTGGCATGTTTCGGAACATGAAAGCAATAATCAAAATCGCGCCAGTGCCGGTCAGCTCAATCGGCGGCACGTTGAACGCGAGGATGTAGCTGATCCCCACCACGGTTCCTGGAATGGCAAAACTCAACAAGGTGCCAAATTCAAATATCTGCTTGCCAGCAAATTGGCGACGCACCAGTAGGTATGCCGTCGCCAGTCCCACAAGTGCAGTCAAGGGAGCTGCCAGCGCTGCAATTTTTAACGTGGTGAAGTAACTGTCCCACGCCGCACCGTTCAAACTCAGCCCATCGCTGAAATCAAAGCCGAAGGCGCGGGTGTAATGCGCCAGCGTGAAGGAGTTGTCGTATCCCCACAACGCCACGATGCTGCCAAAGAAAATCATGCTGTACACCACTGCCGTGAACGCAGCCCAAGGCAGCGCCACCGCGTAGCAAGTCAGTTTGAGCCCACGGCTCATATGACAGTGACGCCCTGAGTCGCCCTTGCCAGTGACGGTCGCGTAAGAACCCGAGCCAAGCCACCAGCGCTGCAACAGAAACGCGCCAAGCGTCATGGTCAGCAACACAATACCAAGTACCGCCGCTCGAGCACTGTCTGAGACAGCCCCCACGATCGCGAAATAAATCTCTGTAGACAACACACCAAAGTCCCCGCCGAGCACCAGCGGGTTGCCAAAATCAGCGAGACTCTCAATAAACCCCAGCAAGAATGCGTTAGCTAGGCCTGGGCGCATCAACGGCAGCGACACATGCCTGAAGGTCTGCCAGCGGCTGGCGCGCATGGTCTGCGATGCCTCTTCCATCGACGGGCTCACACCCTCAACCACCCCAATCAACACCAAGAAAGCAATGGGTGTGAACGACAGCAACTGCGCGACGAACACACCGGTAAAGCCGTACACCCAGCGCGTTTTATCGAAACCAAACCACTCGTGTGCAAAGTCGGTGACAACCCCCGCGCGGCCAAACAACAAAATCAATGCAAGCCCGATCACAAACGGCGGCGTGATGATGGGCAGCACCGTCAGCATCCGAAGCAGGCGCTTGGCGCGAAAGCCGGAACGGGTGGCAATCAGTGCGAATGCGAGGCCCAGCATCGTCGTCGCAAGGCCGGTGCACACGGCGAGAAAAAGCGAGTTCACCGCCGGTCCGCAACTGCCGCCGCCGCTCAGGCAGCTCAGGTGCCACACTTCTTTGGCAAAAAACAAACTGAAAAACCGCGACACGCCATAGCTGCCATCAGGCAACTCGAAGGCTTCGCTCATGACGTGCGCGATCGGGAAGAACACAAACAAGCCAACCAGCACAATCACAGCGCCAATCAGACCCACAACAAACGCATCACCGTTGGCACTGCGCAGCGACGAGATGCCACTGGTCAGCAAGAACAGCATGGAACTCGCCAGCCCAAATGCACCCCAACTCAAACCCGCTGGTAAGTCGGCTGTTAAGCCGTAGGCCACCAGCACGGCGAGTGAGACCGCGGACACACTCGTCAGCGCCACCGCAAAGCGACGACCAGACAAACCACTGAAGCACACTGCTGCCAGCGCGAACAAACACAGGCCAATTGGCCAGAGGGCTGCGTCACTGAACACAGCAACCCGGATCAGCAGAGAGGCGCCGGGCTCAGTGCCGAGCCCCGATAGAAAGCTCAGCGGGCCCTGGGCGTCTTCATTGACAAACCAGGGCAGACACGCGGCACTCAGCATGCCGGCGGCGAGCCACCAGAGTGCAGTTTTTTTCATTGAACGCAGACTCGTATTCGCAGAGATAGAGGCCGCTGTGCAGAGTGCACAGCGGCGGTGGACAGGGAGATTGCGCCAGGGGCGCCAATGGGCTCCCTAGTTTTTCTCAGCGTCCTTCACGTCCGCGTCCCAACGTGACAGCAAACGCGCACGGGTATCACCGGAGCCGTAAGTTGCGAAGTCGTAGTCGATGAGTTTGATCGACGCCAGATCTGGCGACTCAGGTGCAACTGTGGCGTTGCCGTTGGACGGCACCTGGAACTGGCCCACTTCAACCGCACGAGACTGGACACCGGCGTCGAGTGCAAACTCCACCCACTTGACCGCGTTCTCGGGGTTTTTCGCACCCGCGATCACACTCACCGCGCCAACTTCATATCCAGTGCCTTCACAAGGTGCCACGATCTCGAGCGGGAAGCCGCTGGACGCCAAGGTCACCATGTCGTGCATGAAGCCAATTGAAATACCGGTTTCACCACGGGCCGCAGCTTTGCTTGGAGCAGAGCCGGACTTGGTGTACTGGTTGACGTTCTTGCCAATCTCGTGAAGCATCTCATAGGCTTTGTCTTCGCCAAAGAGCTGTACGAAGGTTGCAAGCTCTGTGTACGCCGTGCCAGAGCTGTTTGGGTTGGCAACCTGAATTTCACCGGCGTAAGACACATCAGCAAGATCTGCCCAGCAGCTCGGTGGCGTCAGGCCCTTCTCTTCCAACACTTCACGGTTGTAAGCAATGCCAAGCGCGCCGGCGTAAATGCCGATCGCACTGCCTTCTGAGATCTCAGCCATGTTGCGTGCCCAACCGAGCAATTCGCCCGTGTCGACACCAGACGGCTGAGACAACCCTTCGGCGGCTGCAATCAGGTGTGGGTCACCAGTGCCGCCCCACCACACGTCAATTTTTGGGTTTTCAGATTCTGCGCGAACCTGTGCAAGCGTCTCACCGGTGCTCTTGCGCACCATTGCGACGTCGACGCCGGTTTCCTTTTCAAAGGCTGTCGCCATCAGGTCACACCACGGCTGCTCCGCGCTGCACACGACGTTCAATGAACCCGAGTTACCCATAACAACCTGTGGGGTTGTCAGTATCGCCAGCATTGCGGCGGTGCCTGCTGCCAGTCTGAACATGTCTTCCTCCAAAAAAATAATGTAGCCAGTGTTATCGCGTGCCACAGGTCAGTGGTGCGCCCGGTGCATTATTGAAGGGCTGGTTTTTCCATTGCCATAGACAAGGTTTCGCTCAGGTTACGAATATTGCCAAACACAGGCCGATCTCCGCGCCTTTGTTTGGATGGTTACGTTTGTTACATAAGTTTCGCTCAAATCCGGGGTCTGATTCGGCATTTTCATGCCGGTCAGCGCCCCCAAACCTGCAATAATGACAAGCCAACCACCATGCTACGCAGTGGAACGCCATGAGCCGGAGTCAGATCCGATCCATCGCAATTGTCGACGATGACCCCATTGTCCGCGATGCCTTGGCGGCGTTGTTGCGGGAGAACGGCTTCACCGCAGAGACCTTCGACAGCAGCGCCAGTTTGCGACAGTCCCGCGCGCCCACATTCGCGCTGTATCTCGTGGATCTCAGACTCGCCAATGAGAGTGGTCTGGACGTCACGCGCGAAATTTTCTCAAAGCACAAAGCCCCCGTGATCATGATGAGTGGCGTCGGGGATGAGATTGACAAAGCGATCGGTCTCGAAGCGGGCGCCGACGATTTTATCTCCAAACCCTATAACCCACGGGAATTAATTGCCCGCGTGCGCGCTCTGCTTCGGCGCGTGAACACGCTGCAAACCGAGCAGGCGGTCAGCGTCACGGATTCAGCAGACAACACGGTCCGCTTTGGACACCACACCCTCAACACCGCGACCCGCACGCTGCGCGACCACGAGAACAATGAAGTCCAACTGACCAACGCCGAATTCCGGCTGCTCGAATACCTCGTGGCCCACAACGGCCGCGTCATCAGCCGCAGCGAGTTGCTCGAATACCTCGGCGGCGATCTCGAGAAATACCTAGACCGAACTGTGGATGTGATGATCTTGCGTCTGCGCGGCAAGATCGAAGCGGCACCATCGCGCCCGGTGCACCTGCAAACGCGCCGAGGGCGAGGCTACGTGTTCATTCTCAATCCGCCCACACCAGGCACAAGTTGAGCTGTGCGGTGGGCAACCACATGGTTAAACCGTAGCATCCAGACCCGCCTTGGGGTCGCGGTGATGCTGATTGCCATATCGGGCGTGATCGCCGGCGTGACAACCTGGTATTGGCTCGACCGCTCACGCCAGATCCTCACTGAACTTCATGACAGCACATTATTACAAGCCAGGCAGTCACAAGAACTGACGCGGCAAAGCGCACTCTTTACAACATCCGCCCCTTTACTGCTGAATCTGACATCGGCGTACCAGACTCGCACCGAGGGCAATCGGCTGCTTGAGTCAATCGACCGGACCGCCGAAAATTGGCGTGATTTGCAGTCAGTTCAGACAGCAAACCAAGGGGATATTCCAAAGGTATTGGAGACGCTGGCCGCGTTGCGAGCCAGTTTGGTGTCACTCATGGAGGACATCTCTGCGTTCTCAGAGGGTGAAGACGAATTGCGCCGCAGTTTGTCGACTCTATCTTCAATCACTCGGGGTCTGACATCTGAACTCGACTCAGCTCCGACAAGCGGCCATTCCAACATGGCCTTATATCTCCACGGTATTGCAAGCCTGCTTGTCGCGGCAGCGCACGCCGACAGCTTCATTGGTCTCGGGGAATATCGACGTCAATTCCTGAGCCTCGCAAGATCCCTCGCCAACTCACCCGCTCCGCCACAGATTGCAGACACACTCGCCCATTTTGACAATCTCGCCAACGGGACGGCCGGGCTCTTCGATGTACGGTTTCGCGTGCTGCAGCACCACATCGACGCACGCCGCACCCTTGGGGAAGTGAGCCAGCACGCCGGCACCCTGAATGTGCTGGTGGTCAACACTCTGCAGCAGGCAGAAGTGGCTGTTGCCAAGACACGCGACCAGACAACCCAGGGCATTACGCTGGCCATCGCCGTGGTTGTGGCCTGCGCGGTGTTCGGTTTGGCAATGGTCACAGCGTCGGCAACTTACCTCTCCAATTATGTGGTCAAAAGTCTGAAACGGGTCACCACCGCGATGTCTTCACTGGCCGCAGGCGACCCCTCAACAACCACGCCGTTTCGGTCCAGTCGGCAAGATGAGATCGGCGACTTGCAAAGTGCATTCGATGTGTTTCGGCAGAACGCGATTGAATTGCGGCGCACCAGTCAGGCCCTGTCAGACAATGCCGCGCTGCTCTCAACCGTGTTTGAAAATATGCAAGACGGGGTTGCGTTGGCCGACGCAGACGGTCGACTCGTGGCCCAGAACCCGCAATTCACCCCGCTCCTTGGCCGCGCTGGCGCAGTCGCAGCGTTGCAACCCGGCGACTCCGTTGACGATGCTCTGCACACACTGCTCAGCGGCACCGCATCAAATACCGCATACCGACTTGACGGCAATCACACAGAATTGGTGAACAAGCTCGGTCAGAGCCTTGAAGTTCGCCGCAGCGCCCTCCCCGACAACGGACACCTGTGGTTGCTGACCGACACCACAGAACGCAAACAAGTCGAGCAACGGCTCGCGCAATTCCAGCGACTGGAACGACTCGGGCAACTCACCGGTGAAGTAGCGCACGATTTCAACAATGTCCTCACAGCCATTCAGGCGAGTACCGCTTCATTGACAGCAACGGCCTCGGGGACACTTTCGCAAGCCGCCATAGAGCGAATAGGCGACGCGACCGAGATGGGCAGCGCGCTGACACAACGACTGCTCGCTTTCGCCAAGAGACAGCAACTCACACCCCAGCACACTGAACTCAACGAGCTCGTCAATGGACTCGGTGAATTGATTGACCTGAGCCTCGGTGACCGTGTGCAACTTCACACAAGCACACTGGACACCCCACTGGTGGCGTCAATCGATCCCCGCCAACTCGAGAGCGCATTGCTGAACTTGTGTATCAACAGCGCCAACGCGATTGACGGCAGCGGCACAGTGCAGATCGCGCTGAGCCAAACCGGCCCGAGCACCGCCGCGATCACCGTCTCGGACGACGGCCAGGGCATGACCACAGACACACTCGAACGCGCCATCGAGCCTTTCTTTTCAACCAACCGCGGCAAGTGCGGCAGCGGACTTGGGCTCAGTATCGTCTACGGATTTATCACCCAATCCGGCGGCGAGATGCACATCGCAAGCGAACTCGGTAAAGGCACCACGATAACGTTGACCATACCCCTAGTTTGAGTCTGGCTTATCAGAGTTGCCGCTTCAACGTTCCATCGGGGGTTAACTACATCTCCTTGCTAAGGAACCTCCGAACAGACCCCATCAGTCAGGAAAGCCCGCCCCCGGATGGCTTCGCCTTGTCTCGCGTTCAGCTGGGACTTGTTCGGAGGTTCCCTAAGTCACACTTTCTTTGCCAATCGCCAACGCTTTTCGTAGATTTCGGCAGAAAATTGTTCTTCTCTTGAACAATGAAAACGCCATTTTTCCACCAGCTCATCACGTCAGAAAACGGACCAAATCTATGCCCAAGCGGGCAAGTAGCGCGCAAATTTTCTCGATGTGGAGGTGGTCGGATCAGTCTTTATGAGATTTGCAGCGACGGTATCTTTGATAATTTTTGAGGCAGTGTTTGCGGATTTGTCGGGCAGATTAAATCGCGCACGCAGGCTCTCGTTGGACATATGTTGCTGTTGCACCCACTGCAGTGCGCAGTGTTGATAACACGCTCGAATTCGGTCCTCCTTGTTCATATCCTTGAAGGATCGCGGACCGAACAATGTCACGGTGGTCCGCTCATTGACTTCCCTGAAATCTGGGGCTGGCAATTGATGGCTTTCCGCTGCGTGTATTGTTCTATCTATGCCACTGCCTTTTTCTTCACAGATTCCAAAGCGCCGCATCAGATCTGCTAGGTTTTCATTGCGTGAGCGATACGCATCAATAAATCTGTCAATATCCACTATCGGCTTACCAGGGTTGGAGATTTCGACACGATCGGCGTAGATTTCAACTGACACTGACATTCCACTCAAACCGAAATCTTGGTGCACCAATGGCATTGGCCAGCAACTCACTAATGACGATATCTGGTAGCAGTTTAATCTCAACCCTTAGCGCATCGGCAATTGTTTCGTTCTGAGGCAATTTATCCATCACGTACTGCACGGCACGCTGAAATCCCACTGCGTATCCCGCGCCTAACCGCTGATCCGAAACTGTCTGTAACTTATTTTTATGTTGGTAAACGATTACCCTTGCCGCCTTGCGCCTAACAGACTCGAAATCATCCAAAGACTTCGCCAGAAGCAGTGCAGCGAGGCGACTTATGGTGAAGTGGTTGTTGTCTCGGCTAATCAGTCGTTCAGCTTTTAACGTATGAATGACACCGCGTTGCTCCGTTGGGTAGGGTCTGCCAAGCAGCGAAAAAAAAGTCTGAGTATCGAGTAGGTCCACGACCTCCCCAGCATTGCAGTTCGAGCGTGCGGGCTGCATCAGCCAGTCTGGTTTGCCCTCATCGAAAATCCTCCGAAGCCTGTCCTCTGACATCGACCTCACCGCCTCACCAATACGCATCAAATAGGCCCCCTTGTATTGATAAGCGGTTCCCTGCGGACGACGCGGGATGTGGAGGACCAACACACGGCCATCTGGGTGCGTTACCTCTTCGAATTCGACGCGGAAGCGCAAAGTGTCAAACACTTTGTCACTCATACTGTGGGGATCTCTGAATGCTTTAGTGCCACACACTCGGCGGGGCACAGTATCAGTGACGCCGAGAATAAGTTGACCGCCGCCCTCGTTGGCGATAGCGACACAGTATTCGTACAGCTTGCTCGCGTCGTACTGAGATCACGCTGCCTTGAATTCGAGCTGTGGAGATTCCTTTGGCTGAGCTAACCAGCTATCCAGCTGTTCGAGTGATGTAGACACAGTTCCTCACTGCATGTGTTAAGCAGAGTGTGATGCGTGCCCATCCGAAGACAGTCTTCTTACCGGGGTGGCGCGACAATTCTACACCGCGACGCAACAGTCGCGAGAACATGATGCAGTATATTGCATTTATTCGCAGGTCAAACTGCGTTTACCGTGAAATAGCAAATTACTGAAAAACAAGAAGAAAATTTTAAAAAACACTCTCACAACTGGTGAAGCTGAAATAAACAGCGCCGCACCAAGCTGCTATGGATCTCCTACTCATGCGACAGCGTTGCTGGGTGTCAACTGCACGCCTTGATCGCAAGAGAGCCCAAAGCGAATTTAAGCATCAATCAATACGTAGACTCGTACGCCGCGCAACGCTGTTCGACATCCATGTCGGCAACTGCGGCCAGTTCTGCCGCTTTGTGTGCCGCGTACACTGACACGAATTCAGCGCCAAACCACTCTGCGACCATCGGTTCACCTTCAAACGCGGCGAGCGCCGCTTCAAGCGTCTCTGGCAATCGAACAAAGCCGCGTTCAGCCAATTGATCTGCGTCCAGTTGCGAGAGATCTTCCTCGGTTGGGGCCGGGGTTGCTAAAGAATCAACAATGCCCTGTGTGCCCGCGTGCACCACAGCGGCGAGTGCAAGATAGGGCGACGCGGCGGCGTCGGCTGCGCGGTATTCGATGTTGAATTGTTTGGCAATTGACGCTGGATCCTTTGCGGTGACAGGGCACACGCGCAATGAGGCTTCTCGGTCTCGAAAACCCATGTTGTTGTAAGCAGCCGACCAACGGTGCGGGGTCAGGCGCTCACAGGCGGTTAAAACACCGTTCAGCTCATCCATTGCCCGCCGTCGACGTTGTAGGTCTGGGCGACGACGTAGTCGGCATCGGATGAGGCGAGAAACACCGCCATACCAGTCAGGTCTTCAGCATTACCCATGCGCCCGAAAGGCACGCCCGCACCGACCTCGGCTTTTTTCTGGCCGGGTGCCTTGTTCTCGTATTTCGCGAAGAAGGCATCGACACCGTCCCAGTGTTCGCCATCCACCACACCGGGC